>JBAYAD010000176.1:0-5505 GCA_041669965.1 Selenomonadaceae bacterium | reverse complement strand
TATTATGGCAAAAATTTATTATGACCAAGATGCAAACTGGAGTATTATGCAGGGAAAGACCGTAGCTGTTATCGGGTACGGCAGTCAGGGACATGCACACGCATTAAATCTGAAAGACAGCGGGGTGAATGTAGTCGTTGGTCTTTACGAAGGCAGTAAGTCCAAGGTGAAAGCAGAAGCTGCAGGCCTTACGGTGACTACGGTTGCTGAAGCTGTAAAACAGGCTGACATTACGATGATTCTTCTGCCAGATGAAAAACAGGCAGATGTTTATAAAGCAGAAATCGGACCAAACCTTAAAGCTGGTAGTGCATTGGCATTTGCCCATGGTTTTAATATCCATTTCAAGCAGATCATGCCACCGGCAAATGTTGATGTGTTCATGGTTGCGCCTAAAGGACCGGGTCATCTTGTTCGCCGCGTATTTACACAAGGCGGTGGGGTTCCGGATGTATTTGCTGTAGAACAGGATGCGTCAGGTAATGCCATGGAAATTGCACTTGCATATGCACGAGGTATTGGTGGTACAAAAGCAGGTGTTATCAAGACAACTTTCCGAGAAGAAACAGAAACAGATCTCTTTGGTGAACAAGCTGTTCTTTGTGGTGGTGTTACGCATTTGATTCAAAACGGTTTTGAAACACTTGTCGAAGCAGGCTACCAGCCGGAAATTGCGTATTTTGAATGTTTCCATGAAATGAAACTTATCGTTGATCTTATGTATGAAGGCGGTATGGCCAATATGCGCCGCTCTATCAGCGATACAGCAGAATATGGTGACTATATGATTGGACCTCGTATCGTTACAGAAGATACAAAGAAGGAAATGAAGAAGGTTCTTAAAGAAATTCAGGAAGGTACTTTCGCTAGAAACTGGCTTGTAGAAAATAGAGCAGCTGGTCGTGCAGAATTCCTTGCACTTCGCCAGAAACATGCTGAACATCAGATTGAACAGGTCGGTGGCAAACTCCGCAACATGATGTCATGGCTTAAGACGAAAAAAGAAGACTGATTGGTTTATAATAAAATGAATTAGAACTTGAATCGGCTTATGCTTCTTACTATAAAGGAAGTATGAGCCGATTTTTCTAATAAAGAGAAACTAATATTTGGAGGGCTTTTTATGGGAATGAATATGACCGAAAAGATTTTGGCAAAGCACGCCGGGCTTACATCTGTAAAACCGGGGCAGCTGATCACCTGTAAACTTGATATGGTACTTGCTAATGATATTACAGCACCACCATCCATCGAGGCATTTGAAAAAATCGGGCGGCCGGTATTTGATCGGACAAAAATCGCATTAGTACCAGATCATTTTACACCGAACAAGGATATAAAGACGGCGGGGCTAACTAAAGCTGTGCGTGAATTTGCTAAAAAGTATGATATTGTGAATTATTTTGAAGTTGGGCGTATGGGGATTGAACATGTTATTTTGCCGGAAAAAGGGCTGGTTGCTCCAGGAATGCTTACAATTGGTGCTGATTCGCATACATGTACATATGGCGCTGTCGGCGGTTTTTCAACAGGTGTTGGACAGACAGATTTAGGGGTAGCGCTTGCAACGGGCGAAGCATGGTTCAAGGTTCCGGAAACAATTAAGGTAGAGCTTACTGGTAAGAAACCGGAAAATATCAATGGTAAGGATGTAATTCTTACACTTATTGGCCGCATTGGTGTCGATGGTGCGCGTTATAAAGCACTGGAGTTTGCTGGTGAAGGGCTGGCCTCGCTTTCAATGGCAGACCGCTTTACGATTGCAAATATGGCAATCGAAGCTGGGGGCAAGAATGGGATTTTTCCTGTCGATGATAATACAAAAGAATATATTAAGGATCGCGTAACGAAGGCCTATGAAATTGTTGAACCGGATGTTGATGCACAGTATTCAAACACGGTAGAAATTAATCTGTCTGAACTAAAGCCCGTCGTTGCATTTCCGCATCTTCCGGGTAATACAAAGCGTGTTGAGGATATTGGTGAGATAAAGATCGATCAGGTTGTTATTGGATCGTGTACGAACGGACGCATTGAGGATCTGGCAATTGCGGCTAAAATACTAAAAGGGCATAAGATTCATAAGGATGTCCGCTGCATTATTATACCGGGCAGCCAGCAGGTCTATCTTGATGCAATGAAGCTTGGCTATGCAGAAATCTTTGTTGTTGCCGGGGCTGCTCTCAGTACACCAACGTGTGGCCCGTGCATGGGCGGGCATATGGGGATTCTTGCAGCTGGCGAGCGCTGCGTATCAACAACAAATCGTAATTTTCGTGGTCGCATGGGCCACGTGGAAAGTGAAGTCTATCTTGCTGGTCCGCATGTTGCAGCAGCAAGTGCAATTCTTGGCAGGATAGCGACACCAGAGGAGGTAAAGTGATATGAAAGTAGAAGGTAAGGTTTGGCGCTATGGCGATAATGTAGATACAGATGTCATTATTCCGGCACGGTATTTGAATTCGTTTGATCCCGCAGAGCTCGCTGCACACTGTATGGTTGATATTGATGAAGGTTTTTCCAAAAATGTTAAGGCGGGCGATATCATGGTTGGCGGCAAAAATTTTGGCTGTGGCTCTTCGCGTGAGCATGCACCAATTGCAATTAAGGCGGCGGGTATTCCCATCATTGTTGCAGCGAATTTTGCCCGTATTTTTTATCGTAACGGTATCAATATTGGTCTGCCGCTTCTTGAAATTGGTGATGATGTTGAAAAAATCAAGGCGGATGATACGCTGCGCATTGACACGGTAGCAGGTACTGTTGAAAATATCAGCACGGGTGATGTGTTCCATGCGCAGCCGCTGCCGGGATTTGTTCAGGATATTGCAAAAGCCGGTGGTCTCATTAACTATATCAAGGAGAAAAAATGATATGGCAAAAAAAATTGTTGTAATACCAGGCGATGGCATTGGGGAAGAAATTACGGCAGCGGCAGTTGAAGTTCTTAGGAAAGCCGATGAAAAATTTGGTCTTGGCTTGAGCTTTGAAAAGCATGATGCTGGTGGAACAGCCTATGATCTTTACGGTACACCTTTACCGCAGAAAACCATTGATGCAGCAAAAGCATCGGATGCCGTACTTTTTGGTGCGGTTGGCGGTGATAAGTGGGATAAGGTCGATCCGGCATTGCGTCCGGAAAAAGCAATCCTCGGTTTGAGAAAATCTTTGGGGCTTTATGCGAATCTGCGTCCAGTCAAGGTCTTTGATGCACTTGTTGAATATTCACCACTCAGACCGGAGATTGTCAGTGGCATTGATATCGTTATTGTGCGTGAACTCATTGGTGGTATATACTTTGGGGAAAAATGTGAATCTGAGCTGAAGGATGGTTATGAACGTGCATGGGATCTGGAAAATTATTCGGTACCGGAAGTTGTTCGCATTGCCAGGCTTGCAATGGAAACTGCAGAAAAACGCAAAGGCCGGGTGACTTCTGTTGATAAGGCGAATGTACTTGCAACTTCAAGACTTTGGCGTCGCACGGTGGAAAAAACAGGTCTGGATTATCCGTCTGTGAAACTTGAACATATGTATGTAGATAACTGTGCAATGCAGCTCGCACTCCATCCAACGAATTTTGATGTTATCGTGACAGGTAATCTCTTTGGTGATATCCTTAGTGATGTAGCGGCTGTGCTCGGTGGTTCTATTGGAATGATGCCTTCGGCAAGTATTGGTGAAGGCACAAGTCTGTATGAACCAATCCATGGATCTGCTCCTGACATTGCGGGCAGGGGAATTGCCAATCCGATCGGAACAATTCTTTCAGCGGCAATGATGTTGCGGTATTCATTAAACGCAGAAACTGCAGCAAAGAGGATTGAAATGGCTGTTGAGAAGTCACTGGCCGATGGGTATCGTACAGGGGATCTTTGGAAGAATGGTTTCAAGAAAACCAATACAACAGAAATAACAAAGGTTATTATTGATCGAATATAAGAAAAAGGAGATCAGCAAGTATGAAAGGATCGAAGGCGGTTGTTGAATGCCTGCTTGAGCAGGGAGTTGATACGATTTTTGGATATCCTGGCGGCATGATTTTGCCGTTGTATGATGCGTTATATGATGAAAAACGCATTCACCATATACTTACGACACACGAACAGAATGCAGCGCATGCAGCAGATGGCTATGCACGGGCAAGTGGTAAAGTCGGAGTCTGTATTGCTACGTCAGGGCCAGGTGCAACGAATCTTGTTACTGGGATTGCAACCGCCTTTATGGATTCGATTCCGCTGGTTGCAATAACAGGGCAGGTCGATATAGAACTGCTTGGGCGTGATGCGTTTCAGGAAATGGATATTCTCGATGTTACAATGCCAGTCACGAAGCATAACTATAAGGTGAAAGATGTACGCAGACTCGTACCGATTCTGCGGGATGCTTTTCATTTGGCGAAAAGCGGCCGACCGGGGCCGGTGCTTGTTGATATACCAAGAAATCTTTTTTTTGAGGAAGTGGACTATGCTCCTCTTAGTAAGACAAAGAAGGAACCGGGTAAGCCGGATGCAGATTTTCTTATTTGTGCAGCGGAAGCGGCGGAGGTTATTCGGCGGGCAAAACAGCCGGTTATTATAGCGGGCGGCGGCGTTATATCTGCCGGAGCAAGTGGTGAGCTCAGGTCTTTTGCCGAGAAGTATCATTTGCCGGTAGCAAACACACTTATGGGTATTGGAGCTTTTCCGCAGGGACATCCGCAGGCATTGGGTTTTGCGGGGATGCATGGACGTAAGACAACAAATAACGCGATTGCAGCAGCAGATCTTATCATTGCGATTGGCAGCCGTTTTGGCGATCGGCAGACGGGAAATCTGGCAAAATATACAGTGGATACGAAGTTCATTCATATTGACATTGATCCGGCCGAAATAGATAAGAATATTGCAAGCAGTATTGGTCTTGCCGGGAATATGAAAATAATTCTGAAGCTTCTTATGCAGCGTGATGCAGTAAATACACTTGCCAGCTGGTGGGAAAAAATCCATGAATGGCAGGAGAAATATGCCTATGATTATCATGTAAACCGGCTAACTGTTCCGTGGGCTATGCATCATATGGCAGTTCATACGGCAAAAAAACCGTTTGCTTTTGCGACAGATGTTGGTCAGCATCAGATGTGGGCCGCGTTGCATTTAAAGGTGGAAGAGCCGCGTACATGGATTACATCTGGTGGATTAGGAACGATGGGATTTGGCTTGCCAGCAGCTATGGGAGCACAGCTGTATTTTGGTGATACACGTCGTGTTATCCATATCGCAGGAGACGGTGGCATCAAGATGACAGGTAACGAGTACTATACAATCTCGCGGCTTAGACTGCCAATTATATCCATTATTGTGAACAACACAAGTCTGGGGATGATACGTCAACTCCAACGAGTCATGTACAAAGGACGATATATGTCTTGTGAACTTACACAGGAGATGAACTTCGTTGGCTATGCTGAAAGCTTTGGTATTGAGGCAGAGGCAGTATCGACACCTGAAGAATTTGCCGAGGCTT
>JBAYAD010000175.1:0-5554 GCA_041669965.1 Selenomonadaceae bacterium | reverse complement strand
AATGTCATAAAAACTTCTTTAAAGATGTATTTGTCTAAAATTCGCATTACCATTCTCCTATAATGTAAAGTTATCGCCGAGATAGAATTTCCTGGCAAGTTCACTGTCTGCTATGGTCTGGCTGTCACCTTCGAGCAGAATCTCACCTTCATTTAGTATATATGCCCGATCGACAATATGCAAGGTCTCACGCACATTATGATCCGTGATAAGAATTCCCATACCACGCTGGCGAAGATACTGGATAATTTC
The DNA here is from genome assembly GCA_041669965.1 of Selenomonadaceae bacterium. Taxonomy (GTDB): domain Bacteria; phylum Bacillota; class Negativicutes; order Selenomonadales; family Selenomonadaceae; genus UBA1792. Next base: position 5,302 of record JBAYAD010000175.1, on the reverse strand, counting down.
CTGAATATCCGCTACAGCAATCGGATCGACACCGGCAAACGGTTCATCAAGCAGAATAAACTGCGGTTCAATTGCCAGACAGCGGGCAATTTCCACACGACGGCGTTCACCACCGGAAAGTTCTGTACCTTTGCGTTTTTTTACGTGTTCAATATGAAATTCTTTAAGGAGTGCATCTACTTTATTTTTTCGCTCGGATTTCGTCATTTTCGTCGTTTCGAGGATTGCCATAAGATTTTCTTCAACGGTAAGCTTGCGAAAGATGGAGGCTTCCTGTGCCAGGTAACTGATCCCCAGCTCCGCCCGCCTGCACATTGGCAGGTTTCCGATCGGAACCTCAGAAATAAAGACTTCTCCTGATGTAGGTGTCTCTAAACCAACGATCATATAGAAGGTAGTCGTCTTACCAGCACCATTGGGTCCAAGAAGCCCCACGATCTCGCCCTTTTCGACACGTAAGGAAACCTGATCGACAACACGACGTTTTTTATAAGTTTTTACCAGATTTTTAGCTTCTATATACATCCTTATTGCTCTACTTTCGTTTTATCATCCGCCAGATAAATGGTCAATCGACTGCTTTTCAGTGTGTTATTTTCCTGGATCGCCCAGGCGTTTCCCGTGAGGACAACCTTGCCGCTTTCTTCGCCGTAGTAATCTGCCTGATCACCGCCAGCTTCAAGTTCACGCGGCGGACTTAGAAGATGTGCATGGCCTGTTCCTGTAAAGCGGTTGTCTTTAAGATAACCTTCCATGCGATCGGCTGTAAAAGTACCATCCGGCATTGTAACCTTACCATCTTTTTCAATAAGAATGTAGTCTTTGTCCTCATAGTAATCAATACGCGGCCCTGTCAATGTTTTATCACCCTTTATTGCTATAACACTGCCGGATGCAAGCATATGATTTTTGCCATCCGTCACAACAATCTCTGCTGTCATATGCATATCATCTTTGTCTGCAACAACCCCCCCTGTCACAGTTCCTTCCTGTGTCTTGGAGTTGTATGTAGCCTGTGCACCCGTAACAGTTGACGTTCCCTGCTTCATGACAACATTTCCGGTTGCAACAATGATACCACTGTTTGTATTATAATCTACTGTATCACCGTTAAGCTCGGTTGGCTGCCCGTCTGCTGCATAGAGCGTACCTGTCATAAGCGCCGTACAGACCGCTGCTGTCAAAAATGCAAGCTTTATCTTTTTTGTCATTTTCATCATTGTGCTTCCTTCCCCTTTACGATATGTGCATTTCCAATAACCTTAATGATCTGGAATCCATCCGAGCTTTCAATGCGATCTCCTGTTGCTACGGCATCATTCTTCGATACTTTTGCATCACCTTCTGCTGCGAGAATCGCTGTGGCTGCTGTCCAGGTAAGCTGCTGTGCATTAAGCTTTGCATTATCAGATGACTCAACGTTGACCCCACCGTCAAGCTTAAGGTCTTTGGACTCCTGTTCATAGTAACCATGTGGGGCTTTAACCGCAACAACCGTACCATTTTCTTCATAAAACTTACCTGACATATTTGTAATTGTCACATCCTGTGTTTTTATATCCACATCCATTTTTTCTGCTGTAAGCTCCCATATTTTTTTACCGTTTTTTTCTTCACTGAGCGTATTGCCGCTGTATTTCATGACTTTACTGTCTTCTGTCGGAGCCGTTTGCACTGGTGCCATTGGTACAGTCCTCACGGCCCATACAACAGCAGCCACCACAAACACTGTAAAGAACAGTATGATAAGTTTCCCTTTTTTATCCATGTTTTTTCACCTGCATCTTCACACGATATGGTGCTTTTCCTTTTTCTCATTTGGCGGTGTATTCCAGCGTTTCTGAAACCAAAGCCATTGTGTCGGATTTTCCCGAATGATTTTTTCAACGATACGTGTCATTTTTACTGTAAGATTATAAAGATCTTTATCAGAGTCACCATGATCCTCATAGTGCATGACTTCGCCAACAATGGCTTTATGCATTCCATTTGGTTTACGCAGCATAAATATTGGCAGGATCGGTGATTTAAACTTTTTGGAAAATACAGCTGCCCCCATCGGCGTTGAAGCCGTTTTTCCCAAAAAATCAATAAAGGCTCCACCCGGCCCGCCATCCTGATCAGAAAGGAAGGCCAGGAGCTTCCCATTCTTGAGAGCTCTTGCCGCACCGAGCAGTTCACTCGTCCCACGCGAGAAAATTTCCGCGCCCGTACTGGCACGAAGTGTGTTCAGCACACGGGTATGCTGTGCATTCGGCTGTGGTTTGGCAATTGCCGTGACTGGCATCCCGGCAAATGTGAGTGCTGCAGAAAGCCATTCCCAGTTGCCAACATGTGCGGTAAGAACAACAACACCTTTTTTTTCTGCAAGTGCCATTTTTAGGCGATCAAGATTTTCAATCTCTATGTAGTTCGTATAATTTTCTTTTGTAAGGTGCGGCAGGTACATGATTTCCAGCACCGTGCGCCCCATATTAATAAAGGACTGTTTAACAAGCTCCCGTGTTTCTTTTTCTGAAAGTCCCAATCCTCGCTGCATCTGCATTACCGCAAGTTCACGCTGCTTTTTTATGAACTTATTATAAACGATACCAAGGCCTTTGCCAATCGCCAAAAGCACGGAATGCGGCAAAAGACAGATGACACGGCTTATAAACATTAAAAGTTGATATTGCATGGAAGTTCCCCCATTGAGAGAATATGTTTTCTATCATTTAATTTATTGATTTAGATTTTTTATGGGTCCCGGTGATATAAATTCTTCTATGACTTCATCCCAGTGTCCCTGTGCCTTGAGAATAAACTCAGCAATCTCACGCACGGCACCTTTCCCACCCGGTGCATCCGCAATGAGATGTGCATGCTCCTTTACTTCTGGCACAGCATTACCAACACTTGCGGCAAAACCGACCTGCACCATGATTGGCAGATCAACGAGATCATCACCGACATAGGCAATCTCGTCCAGCTGCATACCGAACTTCTCCTGAATCATTCTAAGAGCCTCCCGTTTGTCGAAATGTCCCTGCTGGACATCGTCAAACCTCAGCTCTTTGGCACGAAAGTCCAGCATTTTCGACGTACGTCCCGTAATAATAGCCCGCTTGATGCCAAAACGACGCAAAAGACTGATGCCAAGTCCGTCATGACAATTAAATGGCTTATACAGCTCACCATCAACTCCGATATAGACATTACCATCGGTAAGAACACCATCTACATCAAAAATGACAAGCCGGATTTTCTGTGCACGGCTCACCGCTGTCTGAACAAATTTCATCAGACTACCCCCTGACGCAGAAGATCTGTCAGATGAATAATGCCAATGGGGTTATTGTCCTTGTCAATAACCGGCAATACCGTGATTGGTCTTGGTTTATGTTTTTCCATCATACTAAGTGCAGCAGCCGCAAGCTTGTCTTTTGTAATAGTTTGTGGCTGCTTTGTCATGAGGTTTTCAACAGCAGCATCAAGAAATTCACTGCCTTTTGCAAGGCCCCGACGGATATCACCATCAGTCACAAGACCAATAAACTTACCATAATCATCAACAACCGAGGTTGCACCAAGTCCTTTGTCGGTCATCATGAAGAGTGCTTCCTTCGCTGTCTTATGTATTGTAATAACTGGATTATCTTCACCGCTATGCATAACATTTTCTACCGTAAGCAGAAGCTTACGCCCAAGAGACCCACCCGGATGAAACATCGCAAAATCCTGTGCTGTAAAGTTGCGGGCAGAGAGTAACGCAATCGTAATTGCATCACCCATAGCAAGTGTTGCCGTCGTACTTGCCGTCGGAGCCAGTCCTAAAGGACATGCTTCACGAGCAACGCCAGCATCGATAAAATACTCGGCATTCCGCCCCAGGGATGAATCGCGGCGGCCACTCATTGCGATGATCGTTGCACCAATACGTTTTATAATTGACAGAATATTAACAACTTCATTTGTTTCGCCGCTATTTGATATTGCAAGGACAATATCATGTTCTGTAACCATGCCAAGGTCTCCATGGAAGGCTTCTGCCGGATGCATAAAAAACGCTGGTGTTCCCGTGCTTGCCAGACTTGCTGCAATCTTACGACCGACATGCCCGGACTTACCCATGCCTGTAACAATGACACGAGCCTTGCAGTCAAGAATGCAGTTTACTGCAGCTTCGAATTCATCGTCAACATGGTTAATAAGTTCTCGTACGGCATCCGCTTCTATCTGCAAGGTTTCAATTGCTTTTTCTTTGATCACAATAGACCCTCCCCAGTATTTTATAAATTAAAATTCACTTTTTATTTTTAACAATCGCGTCAATCGCCAATGCATCTTTTAATAAGTCTTCAAGCTTATCAAGGTAGACCATATTAGGGCCATCGCAAAGGGCTTCTTCCGGATTGTCATGAACTTCCATAAAGAGTGCATCAACACCAGCACCAACTGCGGCACGCGTGAGATACTCAACGTATTCACGGTTTCCTGCTGATGCGTTGCCGGCTCCACCCGGAAGCTGAACACTATGTGTCGCATCAAATACAACGGGATACCCGAAGGAACGCATGATTGGTAAAGATCGCATGTCAACAACAAGGTTATTGTAGCCAAACGATACGCCTCGTTCTGTGAGAAGAATCTTTGAATTGCCCGCTTCATGAAGCTTATCCACCACATTACGCATATCATTTGGTGCCATAAACTGACCTTTTTTTACATTGATAACCCGACCGGACTTTGCTGCCGCATAGAGCAGATCGGTCTGACGGCAGAGAAATGCCGGGATCTGGATTACATCCAGAACTTTGGCTGCTGCTGCCACCTGGGTTTCATTGTGAATATCACTGATCACAGGTACCTGCAGCTCATCCTTGATGGTTTGCAGCATAGCAAGACCTTTTTCAATACCCGGCCCCCGAAAACCGTTAAAGGACGAACGATTCGCTTTATCAAACGAGGCCTTGAAAACATAGGGTATACCAAGACGCTGCGTGATTTCTTTGATCGTACGGCCGATATAAAGACTGCGTTCAAGGCCTTCAAGTACACATGGGCCCGCAAAGAGTGTCAACGGCTGTCCATTACCAACTTTAAAATTTCCAACGTCTACTGTATTCATAGAGTTTTTCCACCTTTCTTCTGGTAAATTTGATTAACAACTTCCAGATCTTTAGCGGTATCAACTCCAATAAACTTAAACTCCGTCGTGATAACTTTTATTTTATAGCCATTTTCCAATGCCCGCAGCTGTTCAAGCGATTCTGTTTTTTCTAATGGTGTCGGTTCCATTTTTGCATAGTGCAGGAGAAAATTT
>JBAYAD010000174.1:0-5562 GCA_041669965.1 Selenomonadaceae bacterium | reverse complement strand
TCCGTTCGACTTGCATGTGTTAAGCACGCCGCCAGCGTTCGTCCTGAGCCAGGATCAAACTCTCCAATAAATTTATTAGAGAACCTATTTGGCTCAATATTATTAATATTTTTGTTATCTGCTTGCGCTTCTAACAAAGAAATTGATGTGTTTGAATATGGAGCGGAAAACGAGGCTCGAACTCGCGACCCCCACCTTGGCAAGGTGGTGCTCTACCACTGAGCTATTTCCGCATTCACCAACAAACATTTTTGTTTTGTGTAACTTAATGTTACACCCGCACATCTGGCTTGAACCATGTTGATACATAGTTCTTTCTACATTGTTTAGTTTTCAAAGAACACCATGCTGTTTGCTTGAATCAGCTTTTATATAATACCTCATCGAGAAGATTCTGTCAAGAATTTTTTTAGAGATATATAATTCACTTTTGCTTTCCAGCGTGTACCGCTGTGTTCATCAGCGACTTATATTATATTACATCATTTCATAACATATGTCAATGCTTTTTAATTTCATATCGAGTCACAAAGCAGTTTATCTACGTTCTGCTTCCCCATAACTTTTATATTACATATGCTGTTTATAAACAAATCCGGTTTCTAACTGCTGATTATACATTTTACTTTATTAAATCCAGCATTAAATAAGAAATAAAAACACGCAGTAGCAAACTACTGCGTATACTAGCTAAAATGGTGGGCAGGGATGGATTCGAACCATCGTAATCCGAAGATGACAGATTTACAGTCTGTTCCCTTTAGCCACTCGGGCACCTACCCATTTTTGGTGACCCTGGCAGGAGTCGAACCTGCGACCCTTTGATTCGTAGTCAAATACTCTAATCCAGCTGAGCTACAGGGCCATAATAAATATGGTATGTCACATATGATTTTATACTTTATAATAAAATGGTGGGCCCATTTGGACTTGAACCAAAGACCGACCGGTTATGAGCCGGTTGCTCTACCAACTGAGCTATAGGCCCGCTATTACAGAACAATAACTCCATTCGAAAATGCAGTAAGTCTGCCAAGCCATAAATATAAAGCAGAGTGAAAAGGTTTGAACTCGTATTCCGTTTCTCAGCAAAGCAGTGCTTTATTACTGAGCTGTCCCCGAATTTATTCTTTAATCAATCACTCCTAAGACATTTTTATATTATACAGACTCCTTATATTTTTGTCAATATTTTTTTAAAGATATTTCTATAATCAAATTTTATTGACAAAGGCATCCTTATTTTTTACTTTATTATATCAAAATTCACACTAGTTTTCTACGCAGCATCATTTCTACTTTTTAATTATAATATTTGTGCTACAATATAAGATAATTCATATACAAGGAGGCTGTTTTTATGGATCCACGAACCGAAACTTTAGCATATCAGCTTATCCATTATTCTGTTCAGCTTAAAAAAAGTGAAAAAATACTCATTGAGATTTTTGATGATGGGCAGCCACTGGCACGAGCAATCGTGCGTGAGGTTTACAAAGCCGGCGGCATCCCTTTTCTTACTATTAAAAACAATCGTTTACAACGTGAGCTGCTTATGCAGGCATCAAAAGAACAGATGATGCTCATCGCCGAATATGAATCCATGCGCATGAAACATATGGATGCTTATCTTGCTATTCGTACCACAGAAAATGCTAACGAACTTAGCGATGTCCCCAGTGATCGAATGAGCCTCTATCAAACCTACTGGTCAAAACCGGTTCACAGTGAGATTCGCGTTCCTCATACAAAATGGTGTGTAATGCGCTATCCAAATCCGGCTATGGCACAGCTCGCCAGCATGAGTACGTCTGCTTTTACTGACTTTTATTACAGTGTCTGTAATCTTGACTATGCCAAAATGGATCAGGCCATGACACCACTTATCGAACTTATGCAAAAAACCGATAAAGTCCACATCACTGGACCTGGCACAAACCTCACTTTCTCTATCAAAGGAATTCCTGCCATAAAATGTTCCGGCACCTGCAATATTCCGGATGGCGAGGTCTATACAGCCCCAGTACAAGGCAGCATCAATGGTACCCTCACCTATAATACGCCCGCTATTTATCAGGGTGTAACTTATGAAAATATTTCTCTCACCTTCAAAAATGGACGTATTGTCAGCGCATCATCAAATCATAGCAAAGAAATCAATAAAATATTTGATACAGATACCGGCGCTCGATCTGTTGGTGAGTTTTCCTTCGGACTTAATCCATATATTCATACACCGATGAAAGATACGCTTTTTGACGAAAAAATCTGTGGAAGCTTTCACTTTACTCCTGGAAATGCCTATGATGAAGCTGATAATGGCAATCGCTCTGCTATTCACTGGGATCTTGTCTGTATTCAAACGCCTGAATACGGAGGTGGGGAGATTTACCTCGATGATGTCCTTGTCCGTAAAGATGGCTGTTTTGTCCTCGATGAACTTCAGGGGCTTAATCCTGAAAATCTAAAATAAGAAACTGCACTTTATTAGAAGAAACAAAACAAGGGGTATCGCACAATTTTCCAATGTGCGATACCCCTTGTTTTGTCTATTCAACTATTTTTCGCCATAATGTTTTTCCACCTTCGACATAAAAAAAGGATATAACGTACTTCACCACACTCCACTTAGAAAAGCGCCTCTTCAAAAAAAGCACAGTGAAGGATTCTTTGAAAACTACTGCAAAGTGCTCTATCCTTTTCAGTATGCATTTTTTCATGCACACTTTTTTAGTTTTTACTTCGCATATTCCAGCTTTGTACGATTGCCGTACATTTTATTATAATAGCTCTGATACTCACCATTGATAATGTTCTGCCACCACTTTCTATTATCGAGATACCACTGCACTGTCTTCTTAATGCCATCATCAAATTTCGTCGTTGCTTTCCATCCAAGTTCTGCCTTAATCTTGGCCGGATCAATTGCATAGCGTCGATCATGGCCCTTACGATCAGCAACATGTTCAATGAGTGACATATCCTTGCCAAGCTCTGCAAGAATTGCCTTAACAACCTGCAAATTTGTACGTTCGTTATGACCACCAACATTATAAACCTCACCAATCTTACCATTATGCAAGATCTTATCAATTGCACAGCAATGATCCTCAACGTAAAGCCAGTCCCGAACATTTTCCCCTGCACCATAGACTGGAAGCTTTTTATCAGCAAGTGCATTTGCAATCATGAGTGGAATCAGCTTTTCCGGAAAATGATATGGCCCATAGTTGTTTGAGCAGCGTGATATTGTCACAGGCAAACCATACGTTCGAGAATATGCCTGCACCAGAAGATCCGCTGCTGCCTTTGATGCGGAATAAGGGCTTGAAGTGTGAAGATTTGTTGTTTCTGTAAAAAAAAGGTCTGGCTGATCAAGCGGCAAATCACCATATACTTCATCCGTTGATACCTGATGATAACGCTTAATACCATATTTTCGGCAAGCATCAAGCAGCACACTTGTCCCTATAACGTTTGTTCGCAGAAACACCTCCGGATTTTCAATAGAACGATCTACGTGACTTTCTGCCGCGAAGTTAACGATCCAGTCTGGTTCTTCTCGCTCAAAAAGTTCGTAGACCACGCTGCGATTAGCGATATCGCCTTTTTCAAACTTAAATTGTGGATTCTCTATAACAGATTCCAGTGTTTCAAGATTCCCTGCATACGTTAGTGCATCAAGACAAATTATTTCATATGCAGGATGCTCCTTTAGCATATAATGAACAAAGTTTCCGCCAATAAAACCAGCCCCGCCTGTTACAATAATTTTCATAACTTTTCCTCTTTTCCTTCTCTATGCGTAAGATTAGAAAACTGCCACGCAATAACTGAGAGGTTATTCCTCTTCATAAACAAAGTTTAAATTCGTACGTTCTCTAAGAAACGGTGCTTTCTTATCTTTTTCCGAAAGAATAAAATCCCCTGTACCCCAGTCAACCCCAATTTCCGGATCATCATAGCGGATATTGCCATCACATTCCGGCGCATAATAGTTGTCGGCCTTATATTGAACCTCAACATCATCAGTAAGCGTAACGAAGCCGTGTGCAAAGCCATGTGGGATAAAAAGCTGCTTTTTATTTGCTGCTGTAAGTTTTACAGCGACCCATTGACAATACATCGGCGAGCCCTTGCGGATATCGACAGCTACATCAAGAATCTCACCACGCGTACAGCGCAGCAGCTTCGCCTGGCACATTGGATTTAGTTGATAATGAAGCCCGCGCAATGTCCCTTTCAATGCCGAAAACGACTGATTATCCTGCACAAACGCACAATGAATTTTTGCCTCTTCAAATTTTTTCTGTGACCAACTTTCCATAAACCAGCCGCGATGGTCGCCAAACACTTGCGGTTCAATAATATATACACCTTTTAATTTTGTTTCTGTTACCTGCAAAAAAATCTCCCCTATTCTACGGCAAGCTGTTCCAGATACTTTCCGTAATCATTCTTCTTTAATGGCTGTGCCAGGCGCAGCAGTTCTTCTCTGTCGATATAGCCCATACGATAGGCAATCTCTTCTATACAAGCGATCTTAAGACCCTGTCTGTCTTCAATGGTCTGCACAAATGATGAGGCCTGTAACAGAGATTCATGTGTCCCCGTATCAAGCCATGCATAACCACGGCGCATCTTTTCAACACGCAGCTGCCGTTGTGCCAGATAAACCTTGTTCACATCGGTGATTTCAAGCTCGCCGCGCACTGATGGTTTAATGTGCTTTGCAATATCGACAATCTGATTATCATAAAAATATAATCCTGTAACCGCATAATTTGAACGCGGGTTTTCCGGTTTTTCCTCAAGGCTTATAGCTTGGTGGTTTTCATTGAATTCCACAACGCCATAGCGCTGCGGATCCTTTACATAATAGGCAAACACCGTAGCACCCTCATCATTCGAAGCCGCCCGCTGCATCGCCGCTGCCAGATCTGAGCCATAGAAAATATTGTCCCCCAGCACAAGCGCACAGCCATCTGTACCAATAAACTTTTCCCCAATAATAAATGCTTGTGCTAATCCATCCGGGCTCGGCTGAACTTCATAGCTTATATGGATGCCCCATTGACTGCCATCCTGAAGAAGTGCCGTAAAAAGTGCCGCATCCTGCGGTGTCGTAATAACGAGTATATCATTGATTCCTGAAAGCAATAAGGTGCTCAAAGGATAATAAATCATCGGCTTATCATAGATTGGCATAAGTTGCTTGCTAACAACCTTTGTCAGCGGATAAAGACGCGTCCCCGAGCCGCCCGCCAGAATAATTCCTTTTTTAATCAAAATTCCACCCCCGCATAGTATAAATTCAACTTTTTATACTATACGCTATAATAGCCGGAAAATCCTGCATTTCATCATATATAAGAAAGTTTCCTTCTTCTTGTATCACAAAAAAAGTACCGCTTTATGCGGCACCATTTTTTTATTTATTCAAAATCGACAAATTCATTTATTTTTGCTCCACCCTTGATCATTGGTTCAACGAAACTGCGGTGAACATTAAGAACAATAACACGTGGTGTATCGACAGCAAGTGCTTTATTAAAAGCCTCG
>JBAYAD010000173.1:0-5597 GCA_041669965.1 Selenomonadaceae bacterium | reverse complement strand
TTGATTTCCATGAAATAGAACTCGTTGTTGCTAAGGTCAAGCAGAAACTCAACCGTGCCAATATTTGTATAGTGAATGCTCTTAGCTGCTTTGACGGCAAGAGCACCAATTTTTTCACGCATATCCGGGGTGAGACCAATGGATGGAGATTCTTCAAGCAGCTTTTGGTTGCGGCGCTGCAGCGAGCATTCACGTTCGCCAAGATGGATGACGGTACCGTAGTTATCCGAAAGGATCTGTACTTCGATATGGCGGGAATGAGCAATATAATGCTCAAAATAAAACTTAATCTTCTGCAGATCGACGACTTGCAGAATGTTTTTGAGATCAGTCTCCGTATAAGCGACAAACATGCTCTTGCCGCCACCGCCGGCAACTGGTTTCAAAATCACAGGGTATCCGACTTCTTTTGCTGCGGTAATTGCCATTTCATCGCTTGTAAGTGGATCACTGCCTTTTGACATTGGAAGGCCGGACGGTTTCATAACCGCGCGTGCAACATCTTTGTCACCAACTTTGCGAATGGTTTCGGCAAGCGGTCCAATCCAGGTAAAACCGGCTTTTGTTGCTTCTTCGGCAAAGTCAGCATCTTCAGAGAGAAAACCATAGCCCGGATGGATTGCGTCTGCTTCTGTTTCGCGAGCGGCCTGGAGAATTGCTTCCGGGTTGAGATAGCTTTGCGAAGCATCCGCCGGACCAATATTATAGCTTAAATCCGCCAGCTGTACATGCATTGCCTGCTGGTCGGCATCCGAATATACGGCAACCGTTTCAATACCGAGCTCCTGACAGGCGCGGATGATACGAACAGCAATTTCGCCGCGATTAGCAATAAGAATTCTTTTAAACATAATCATAACCTCCATTGGGCTGTAGTCAGCCGGTTTTCATTTTTCACTATAGTTTATTCGTATATTGTATTGTGGTATTTACGTTTATAGTGAAAGTTTGCACTTGCTTTTTTTGTAAAGGGTAAGTAGAATGAATTCGTTAGGGTACATTCCCTTACACAAAATACAAATATATAAAGGAAACTTTCATTAATAAACTAGAACTTTGAACAATTACGATTTTAACACATAACTATGCCTAAAAGCAATAATACTTTTTAGCTATCGCAATGATTCTTTTTAAGAATAATAAATACTGTATACATAAAGAGAAAGTTGGTGAGAAATCTATGACAGATATTGTAGCCGAAAAACTGCAGTTGCTGCCGCAGTCACCGGGCGTTTATATAATGAAGGATGAAGCAGGGAAAATTATCTATGTTGGCAAAGCGATTATTCTTAAAAATCGGGTGCGGCAATATTTTCAAAGCAATAAGAATCATTCACCGAAAGTACGGGCAATGGTCGCGAAGATCGCTGACTTTGAAACTATACTTACAGGATCAGAGATTGAAGCACTCATACTTGAATGCAACCTTATAAAGAAGCACCGGCCACGCTATAACATAAGTTTGAAGGATGATAAAACCTATCCATATATAAAAGTAACACTTGAAGAGGTTTATCCGCGTGTGCTCATTACGCGGCGTGTACTTAAGGATGGAGCAAGGTACTTTGGCCCGTATACGAATGCAGGTGCTGTACATGAAAGCTTGCGATTGCTGCGGCGCTTGTTTCCGCTGCGTACCTGTAAACACATGGAGGTTGATCGTCCCTGTCTGGAATATCATATCAAGCGCTGCCTTGCTCCTTGTACAGGAAATGTTGATCGGGGCGATTATGCAGCTATGATCAAAGCGGTGTGTCTTTTCCTTGAAGGACGCAGTGAAGCGGTTGAGAAGAATCTTGCGATGCGAATGGAGGATGCTGCAGATAATTTTAACTTTGAGATGGCAGCCCGACTGCGTGATCAGCTGTCGGCGGTGCGTAAGATTACAGAAAAACAGAATATCATAACAGGTGCCGGAGATCAGGATGCCATTGGTATGGCACGGTCCGAGGCAGGGGTATGCATGCAGGTGTTCTTTATTCGCAGCGGGAAGATGATCGGGCGGGAGCATTTTATGCTTACTGGCAGTGAGGAAGAGTCGGACGACGCTGTACTTACAGCGTTTCTCAAACAGTATTATAATCGGGCAGCTTTTATTCCGCGTGAGATTTTGCTGCCAACTCAGCTTGAAGAACGAGAACTTATTGAAAAATGGCTCACGGAGCGTAAGGAAGCAAAGGTTGCATTGGAATCTCCGCAGCGCGGCACGAAGAAAGATATCGTGCAAATGGCAGTTGGCAATGCAGCAAAATTTCTTGTTGATGAGAATGCACGGCTCAAGCAGGCGAATGCACAGACGATTGGAGCGGTTGAAGATCTGGGACGCTATTTGAAACTTACACGTTTGCCGACACGCATGGAGTGTTTTGATATATCGCATATACAGGGATCAGAGACGGTGGCTTCAATGGTTGTATTTGAAGATGGTGTGCCAAAAAAGTCGGATTATCGGCGATTTAAGATACAGAGCACGGAGGGGAAGCCGGATGACTTTCTGTCGATGCGGGAAGTAACACAGCGGCGCTATGGCAAAGAAGAAGTTGAGAATATGCCGGATCTTATTATTGTTGATGGGGGTAAAGGACAGCTAAGCTCAGCACTTGAGATTATTCGTGGTGCTGGACATCTCATGGTTCCCGTTGTGGGGCTGGCTAAGCAGTTTGAGTATATTTTTACCGAGGGTGAGTCGGAGCCAGTGGTTTTGCCGCCTCACTCGCAGGCACTTTATCTCGTGCAGCGGATTCGTGATGAGGCACATCGGTTTGCTATTACGTACCATCGCAAGCTGCGCGGCAAACGCAATCTTGTATCGGTACTCGATCACGTCACAGGGATTGGACCGAAAAGGCGTAAGCTGCTCTGGGAGCATTTTGGGACGCTGGCGAAGATCAAGGCGGCGACGGCAGAAGAAATGGGGAAATTGCCGGGAATGACAATGCCAGCGGCGCAGGCTGTATACAATTTCTTTGCTGCACAGCGGCAATGAATACAGATGTTTGTGTTTTATGATTAGACTATCAATTAGGAAGGGAATTCTTTATGAAATATATTGATTTACATGTACATTCGAATATATCCGATGGGAGTTGCACACCGGAAGAAGTCATTGCACTGGCAAAGAAAAAAAATCTGGCCGCTGTAACGCTTACAGACCACGAATCCATTGCAGGAAATAAAGCGGCAGCAGAAGCCGCAGCGAAGCTGGGAGTGGAATTTATTCCGGGCATGGAAATGAGTGTGGACTATGCTGAGCGCCGCCTGCATATTGTATCGTTAGGTTTTGATGCAGAGAATCCAACGTTTAAAAAGCTCTATAAAAAGATACGATTTATCAAAGAAAGCAAAATGGATGAGCTTATCAGTGGGATACAAGAACATGGGGTTGCGATTTCACGTGCGCTTGTTGCTCCGTTTGTAATAAATCATATTGATCGCTATGCAATTATGCGCTATCTTGTATCGCTGCATCTCTATGACCATGCACAGCCCATATGGGATTACTATATCAATCCGGTTGTAGCAAAGCTTGGTCTTAGTTATAATGTGACAGCGGCGGAAGCTCTGCCTGTTATCCATGAAGCGGGTGGCGTGACATCATTAGCTCATTTTCATAAGAAAATTGGACTTGGTGATCTGAATCGTGCTGCACAAGAAGCTGTAATTGTGCAGCTGAAATCACTGGGACTTGATGGCATGGAGCAGTATTATCCCAATTATACCGATGAAGATGCAGTTTTTGCTCAGGCAATGATTGATAAATATGATTTAATACCAACAGGTGGTACAGATTTTCACGGCACCAACCGTCCGGAAATTGATTTGGGAACGGGGCTGGATAATAATATAAAAATCCCTTACAGTTTTTACGAAGCGATTGAAGAACGGTGTGCGAAGTAAATAAAATGTAAGAAAATATCATGTGTTTTTATTTAATGAAAAGCGTAAAAAATTTTTATCGGTTTATTTTTTTATAGTAAAACTGCAGTATGATTCAATTGTTCAGGCGAATCCAATGTTTTGAAAAATAAATTAGCAAATGTGTTTATTTTCGTGTAGAATGTAAATTGCATGCCTATGGATTATTCGTGTTTTACTGAAAGTATATTGTAAAATATTTTTTGACGCATTTTAAATAATTTTAGGCAAAAAATAAATGTTAGAAGTGCTAACCACGAAAGAAACGGAGTGAATTTGTTGAGTATTAATGAAGAAGAACTTCCTTTACCGATGGAAGATGAACACGAAAGTGAAAATCAGCAGGGCGAATTAAAAAGAAGCTTAAAGACTCGTCATATGAATATGATCGCTATTGGCGGAGCTTTAGGAACCGGGCTGTTTTTGGCCAGTGGAGCTTCAATCAGCACAGCGGGTCCGGGAGGAGCATTGACTGCCTATGCGGCAATTGGTATTATGGTGTACTTTATCATGACCAGTTTAGGGGAAATGGCCACATATCTTCCAGTCTCGGGATCTTTTGGTACATATGCCGCTCGTTTTGTTGATCCGGCGTTAGGTTTTGCTATTGGCTGGAACTATTGGTTGAACTGGGCAATTACATTAGCAGTAGAAATTGTTGCCGGAGCCCTCGTGATGAAGTTTTGGTTTCCCGATACACCAGCCATTATCTGGAGCGCACTCTTTATTGTTATTTTATTTGTACTGAATTATTTATCCACCAGAGCGTATGGTGAAGGTGAATACTGGTTTGCCAGTATTAAAGTTGCAATGGTAGTTGTTTTTCTTGTGATTGGTACGCTATTGATTTTTGGTGTGATTGGGGATCAATCTCCTGGGTTTTCAAATTGGACGACTGGAGATGCGCCTTTTGTCGGCGGTGCCGGTTCAATTGTTGGGATATTTATGATTGCAGCGTTTTCTTTTCAAGGAACAGAACTTGTAGGAATTGCAGCTGGCGAAAGTGAAGATCCGGAAAAGAATGTTCCAAGAGCGATCAAAAATGTTTTTTGGCGTATTCTTTTATTTTATATCGGGACAATGATTGTTATTGGATTTTTACTTCCTTATACAGACGGGAATCTTTTAAAAACAGATGTGCAGAGTGTTGCTGTAAGCCCGTTTACCTTGGTATTGGATCGCGCCGGGTTTAATGCTGCTGCATCTTTAATGAATTTTGTTATTTTAACTTCTGTTTTATCTTGTGGTAATTCAGGCTTGTATGCATCTACGCGTATGCTTTATGCCATGGCAAGAGAAGGTAAGGCTCCGATGGTTTTTGCCAAAGTAAATAAAAGAGGTGTTCCAATAAATGCACTTCTTATCACAACAGGCTTTGGATTGCTTGCCTTTTTGACATCCTTAATCGGTGAGGGAACAGCATATACCTGGCTGCTCAATCTTTCCGGAATGACGGGCTTCGTTGTCTGGGTTGGTATTGCGATTTGCCATTACAGATTCCGTCGGGCCTTTATTGCGCAGGGAAAAGATCTGAGTACTTTAAAATACCGTGCAGAACTTTTTCCTTTTGGTTGTTTTTTTGCGTTAGCGTTGTGTATTATAGTAATGCTGGGGCAAAACTATGGTGCGTTTATGGGTAATAGTATTGACTGGAATGGAGCTATAGCGACTTATATTGGAAT
>JBAYAD010000172.1:0-5647 GCA_041669965.1 Selenomonadaceae bacterium | reverse complement strand
TTTTGAACTCGACAAATATTATGAAGGTGGTTCATAAGCAGGATACAGCGCAAATGATTGTGAACTATTTGGAAAATAAGGATGGACGCGATAAACTAAAGTACATTATTGATGCGCTTCTTACCGATGTGGTCCGGAAGCTGGATACACAGTGTATTGGAAGGGAACTGGATAAGGTGGTGCGGCGTAGTTTGGACGACCTTTCTTTACCAGAGGCTGTATGGCAGATTATGCAAAAGTCTCTAAAGCAGGGATATGCAGATGACATGGTCTTTTTCCTGTTGGAAATAGCAAAACGAAGTGTAGTTGATCCGGAGATGCAGACACTCTTACGCGAAAATATTTCTGTGATCAAGTCACGTTATGAAAATAATTCGCTTGGGCGGATGCTTCTTAGCCAGACCATGGATTTATCGGAAGAACGTCTATGTATTGTTTTTACAAACGAATTGCTTGCATATTTGGAAGGATTGAAGGATCCGGATGTTTCGGCACGAGATAAACTGCGCTCTTGGATGGAAAACAAAGTGACAGTGCTGGAGAAAGATCCTGTTTTCAGCGCGGGATTTTTTCGGTGGTGGACAGAACTTATAGATCATATGCATGTTGATGGGCTGATTTCTAAATGGCTGGAGCAGCATGTCAAACAAGCAGAGTCAGTCTGGCTGCCTAAAGTCAATACTTTTATTGATGAAAAAATTGACGCTTTTGCGGCAGATAAACGGCAGCAGCTTCGTTGTGACAGCTTTATTAAACGTATTTTAGCGGGTGAAATTGATCGTCATCATGATTTTATCAATCAACTTATTCGGGAACGGCTGGAAGAGTTCACGGATGAAAATCTTGTTGTGTTTGTTGAGTCACGTGTTGCAGATGATTTGCAGATGATTCGGATCAATGGTTCGATTGTTGGCTCGATTGTTGGGATGATCCTCTATACCGTAGCTTTTTTTGCAGAAAGGATGTGGGGATAATGGGTTTTGGGCAGTCTTATAATAAAGCCGATAAGACGCTGGCCGTGGCCACTGTGTTTTTTGTTTTTTCGCTTTGGTTGCATCTGGAGTATCCACACAGTCTTTTTGCCCGTGGTTTTCAATTCTGCTGTGAAGCAGCACTTATTGGTGGTGTGGCCGACTGGTTTGCGGTGACGGCACTTTTTCGCAAGCCTCTTGGATTTCCTTATCATACAGCGATCTTGCCACGGAAGCGTGATGTTTTTGTTGCGGCATGTGTGACAATGGTACAGGGAGAGTTCTTTTCAAAGAAAAAGATTTTTCAGCGTATTAAGCATTTGAAATTTTTAACACTTTTTTTGGAGTGGCTGAATAAAAACGAACAGCAGGAAATGATGCTGCGCTGGCTGATTCACTACAGCCGTCGTAAAATACAGATGGTTGATCCGATAATATTGGCAGATGATTTTCGTCATAAGCTGTCGGCAATTCCGCAGAATAAGCTTTTTGCGGATATTGGCGAATGGATTTGTCAGGAAAAAGAGCAGGACCTTGTGATAAGCAGTATTGCTTTTTTAGAAAAAAAGTTAAATACCCCTGAAGCGCTTCGAATGATCGAGAAACTTCTTGAAGATTACAGTCAGCAAAAGACAGCAGATACAGTGAAAACTTTTTTTGCAAGCATAGCACAGGCAATGAATATTGTAAACTACACAGAGGCAGCTGAGCTTTTGCAGAAACAGCTTCTTGCTCTTTTGACAGAAATGCGTCAGGAGGACAGCCTGACGCGGCAAATGATTCTGCGGACGTTGCACGTGGCTATACAAAAGACGGTTCAGGATGATGAGTTTCAGGAGTTCTTTGTGTCCTGGCGTGCGAACGTGCTGGAAAACCTTCCTCTTGAAATAAAGCTAAAGGAGGCGGCTGATACACTTCACAGGCAGTTGCTTGGCCACTCAGATGAAAAGTCAGATGAGGTTTCGTTTGAAAAAATTCTGCGACGGATTTTCCTGTTTGAAATCAAAGGCTGCTGTAAAGCGCTGCAGACGGATGAACGACTGCAGAAAATGATGGATCGATTTCTTTATGATCTTGCTGGGCGTACGGTTTTGCAAGCGCAGACGATGGTGGGGATTATCGTGCGGGAAGTTCTTTCCAGCATGACAGATGAGCAAATGAATCATCTTGTCTATGATAAGGTGGAACCTGATCTTTTGTGGATTCGCATGAATGGGTCTATTGTTGGTGCAGGCATCGGATTGTGTCTTTTTGTTTTGTTGCAGCTTTTTTAAAATTATTGCTTTTTACAAGATAAAAGGTTGTAATATTTTACATATAAGGCAGGGGGATCTTATTTATGGAGAAGAATTCAGGTATGTTTAATTTCTTACATGTATCAAAGTGGGATTTGAATCCCTATCAAGTACTTACACTTGGATTTACAGTACTGATTATTCTGGGGTCAGTACTACTCATGCTGCCGATTGCATCAACAGCAGACACATCTATGCCGTTTATTGATGCGCTTTTTACAGCAACATCGGCAGTTTGTGTAACAGGGCTTGTTGTTGTCGATGTAGGGAATTATTTTACATTGTTTGGGCAGTTCGTTATTCTTCTTTTGATTCAGGCAGGCGGGCTTGGTGTTATGACCTTAACGACGCTTATGGCAGTTGTTCTGGGACGGCGTATACAACTTCGTGATCGTATGCTTATTCAGGAATCACTTAATTGTCTTGATATGAAGGGTGTTGTCAGGCTTGTTATTTATATTACAAAGGTAACATTTCTTATCGAGTTTCTTGGTGGTACGGTATTGGCACTGCGTTTTGCAG
The DNA here is from genome assembly GCA_041669965.1 of Selenomonadaceae bacterium. Taxonomy (GTDB): domain Bacteria; phylum Bacillota; class Negativicutes; order Selenomonadales; family Selenomonadaceae; genus UBA1792. The sequence continues at coordinate 2,859 of JBAYAD010000172.1, read as the reverse complement.
CTGACTATGGCTGGACGGGTATTTACTATGGTTACTGGCATGCTGTATCGGCATTTTGTAATGCGGGATTTGATGTCTTTGGTGGTACGACTCTTTGTGGCTATGTGGATGATCCTGTTGTAACATTTACATTGGCAGGTCTTATTGTTTTTGGCGGAATTGGCTTTGCAGTTATGGAAGATATATGGAGAAATCGTTCGTGGAGAAAAATTGCAGTGCAGACAAAGGTCGTTTTGGTAACAACCATTTTTCTTCTTGCACTGGGAACTGTTGGGGTTTTTTTACTAGAGTATAAGAATACGACAACAATTGGAAATCTGAGTATTGCTGGAAAGCTGCTTGCAAGCTTTTTCCAATCTGTAACAGCACGTACGGCGGGATTTAGTATGTTTGATACTGGAGGGCTTGGTGATTCGGCACTTGTTTTTATGTTGATTCTTATGTTTATTGGTGCATCTCCAGGATCGACTGGCGGCGGTATCAAGACATCAACTCTTGCTGTTATTGCTGCGGCAATATGGAGCTTTATTCGCGGGAAAGATGAGGTAACACTTTTCAATCGTGCGGTTGCTTCAGAAACGATTTTAAAGGCTTTAGCAATCTTTTTTTTATCAGCGACGCTTGTTTTTTTTGTTACGATGTACCTTTGTGTGGCAGAAAACATTCCAGCGTTGAAAATTGTCTTTGAGGTCGTATCTGCTTTTGCGACAGTGGGCTTATCAACGGGGATCACACCAGACCTGTCTTCGGATGGAAAATTTGTTCTCATCATTATGATGCTTATTGGTCGTGTGGGCGTGTTTACGTTTGCTATGTCGATTGCGCTGAAAAAGGAAAAGAATAAATACCATCACCCAATGGGGAAGTTTACGATTGGGTAATAAGATAAATAATAGGGGGATTTACATGAGGAAAATGATTTTAACAGCTTCTATTATGGCAATGTTAGTAAATATGTCAACGATTAACGCAGCAGAATCGGCTAATGCAACAGATGTGATGCATCCAGTAAAAACAGCACAGGCAGAGTCTGTATCGCCAGATATGGCAGCGTTGATTGCCGGTAATGAGAGCTTTAAGCAGCAGAAATTTGACGATGCTGTCAAAAGTTATACCGAGGCCATAAAACTTAATGAAAAAAATACCATAGCCTATGTTAATCGTGGTATTGTTAAGCGAATTCAGAACAAAAACGATGAGGCTGTCAGGGATTTTTCTAAAGCGCTTTTACTGGAACCTAAAAATGGACTTGCTTATCTCAATCGTGGTATTACTTATATGACAATGCAGAACTATAGTGAAGCAGAAAAAGACTATACGAAGCTTTTGCTCATCGACCCGAAAAATGTATCGGCTTATATCAATCGTGGCGTAGTCTATCGTTTTCAGAATAAGTATGAGGAAGCAATTGCTGACTATACAAAGGCAATCGAGCTTGCTCCGGAAGCTCGTGTTGCTTATACGAACCGAGGCTATGCATATGAAGCTTTACAAAAATATGAAGATGCTTTGAAAGATTATACAAAGGCAATCGAGCTTGCACCTGATAATGCTGAAAGTTATAATGGACGTGGAGTTGCCTTTGCAAAGCTGCAGCGTTATGATGATGCTTTGCAGGACTTTGGTAAGGTAATTGAGTTGCAGCCGAAGGCCTCTATCGCCTATGCAAATCGTGGCGGGACATATCGTTCAATGAAAGAATATAACCAAGCGATTGCAGACTTTACAAAGGTTCTTGAGATGGAACCGAAAGCCGGTGCAATCTATGCTGAACGAGGAATTACATACCGTTTAAAACTGGATCATAAAGCGGCGGTAGCAGACTTCACGCAGGCAATTAACCTGGAACCGCAGCAGGCTGCCGCCGATCTTTATAATAACAGGGCAATAGAAAATGATCTTTCTGATAATCGTTCGGCAGCACTTGAAGATTTTACGAGGGCGATTTCGCTGAATCCGAAGTCTGTGATTTACTATGCGAATCGTGCAGTTCTTTATGAAAAAATGGGATCTTTGGACAAGGCAATTACGGATTATACAGCAGGGATCAAGATTGATGCAAAAAATGGTATACTTTTTTATCGTCGGGGAATGTTGTATAAGCAGCAGGGAAAAACAGCAAATGCTGAAAAGGACTATAAGGCCGCAGTTTTACTAAAGCCGGATCTGCCTGCTTATAAATAGTAAACAAAAAATCTTCTCTGCCTTTACGGCAGGGAAGATTTTTTGCTGCTCAGATAAATTCAAAAGCAAATTTTCGGCCGGGAATGATATAGTTGATAAGAAATTCATCGGTGTGAAGAATGCGGGCGACAACATTGACACGTTTATCAGCTGGCTGCGGTCGTTTGATGATCTGCAGCTCACCCATGTAGCGTTTATAGTCCTTGTTGTCAAGTGTAATGGTTCCGTAAGAACGCATCTTATTGTTTTCGGGCTCAAGGATATGATCATCGAGCATAAGACGACTTTCCTGTGCACGGATTGCATCACGGGCTTCATCAATGCGTGATGTGAAGGTAGAACGCAAAAGTTTTTTAAGAAAAAGATTTTCTGTAAAGAGATGTGCCTTAAGCGTAATTTGATCTGATTTTATAGAAGCAAGTATTTTCAACTCTTCTTCCGAAGGAAGTGAATCCCCGATAAAAATAGAGCTAATACCAACAGCTGCAAGATGACGGGCAGCAAGACTTACGTCGAAATCACGATGCATCTCAAGCGTAGGCAATCCAGCCTTAAGCGGCGACCGTCGGCGATACTGGCTGGGAATAAAAGCGCCGATGCGTATGCCGACTTTGCGGAGCATGGCATTCTTTCGTACAAGTGTCTCTTCAGATAGACCAGTACCTTCGCGCGGAT
>JBAYAD010000171.1:0-5651 GCA_041669965.1 Selenomonadaceae bacterium | reverse complement strand
TTTGTAGCCCTCAAAGCCATAGAGGATTTTGCAGCCAGCTTCACTAAGGATCTCGGCCCAGTTAATATTATTCGCTTCATCAAAGCGCGCCTTGAGTTCCATGAGAACAGTGACTTCTTTGCCAGATTCAGATGCTGTAATAAGATAGTTCATAAGTTTGGCGCGATGTTTGCCAAGACGATAAATGGTTATTTTGATGGAGATGACATCTTTGTCGTTGATAGCTTCACGCATTAGTTTGAGAAAGAGATCGAAGCTTTGATAAGGGTATTGCAGGAGCAGATCTTTTTTTGTGACAGCGTCCAGCATATTTTCATAGGCGGGGATTTTGCATTTTTTTATAGGGGTAAAAGGTGGGTAGAGAAGTTTTTGCCGCTGCAGAGTGCTGAATTTTTCTTCCAGAGAAAAAACATAGGAAAGATCAAGTGGAGTCTTGCTGATATACGTTTGGTCCTTTTTGATTTTCAGCCGTTTGCGCAGATAATCAATAAGCAGAGAATCACCATCTGTTTGCATTTCCAGACGAACTGGAGCAAGCGAACGACGTTTTTTCAGGGTTCGTTTCATGTGGTGCAGATAGTCTTCGCCAAGCTCAGGAGCTTCATCATCCGGACTAATATCTGCATTGCGTGTTACGGTAATAATAGCTTTGTCAATAAGTGAATACATATTGAAGATCTTGTACGCATATTCAAGAATGATCTGCTCAATAAGAATGTAGTGCAAAGAGTTTTCCGGGAAATAGATAACACGCGGCAGTGCAGATGGAATCGGGATTATGCCAAGTGTAGATGATTTCTGATGTTTTAGCAGGACAGCAATGTGGAGCATTTTGTTCAGCAGATGAGGAAATGGATGGTGCAGGTCAATGATCTGCGGTGACAGAATGGGAAAAATTGTTTCGTTAAAGTAGCGGTCAATGTATTTTTGTTCTTCACGATTAAGATCATTGAGCGTACGAATGCGATGCAGACCTTCTTTTTCCAGCTCATTGTCGATAGCAAAAAAGACTTTGTCACGTTTGGCATAAAGAAGATTGCTTGCTGCAAAAATTTGTGTGAGCTGCTCGGAAGGTTTGAGAAAGCTCTTGTTGTCAAATTTATTGTCTTTGATAAGAGAAAGTTCGAAAAGACTGCCAACACGCACCATAAAAAATTCGTCGAGATTATTTGTAAAGATGGCAGCGAATTTCAAACGTTCATAAAGTGGAACGCTTGTATCGGCAGCTTCTTCAAGGACACGTTCGTTGAACTTCAGCCAGGAAAGTTCACGATTTTGTGTATAGCTTGTATCGATCAATTTAGACTGCGGCATTGTCAGATTCGTCCTTTGCTGTTATTTCCTTTGCTGTGAAATCATTTTCTGCAGAATTTTCCGGAGCTTGATCTGCAGCGGGTGCTGTACCTGATAAAAAGGCGGTTTCTTTTGTATCAGATAAAGCTAGGGGAGCTTCTTCTGACCGGTTTTGCAGTGGTTTTTTAAGAATCTGTGTATAATAAAGATAGCCCTCGCGTACACCCGCATTACTAATCGCAATGTTTTCGCTTTTGAAGTGTTTGACAAGTGTATTCAGAATAATCATTCCCGGCAGGATTGTCATGACACGATCCGATACGACTTTTAAAAGGGTGTCAAGGGTTTCGCTGGAGATCAGGCTGTCGTCTGTATCATTTTCTAAAAGTTTAATCATTTTTTTTATGTTGGGTGTCTTGATTTCCGTGTTGGCAGAGGGAAGTTTAAAAAGATAATTGTTGAGTTTACCGGCAGCGCGGATTGTGCCGCCGACACCACAAATGTTTTTGTATGTACCATAGTTCATGTCGGTGTCTTTTGCCAGCTCCGTCAGAACGGCCTGCTTGATCGCTTTTCTTTCCGTACGGCTTGGGAGGAGATGACTTACATAAGCATTGTATACATTTAGTGATCCAAGCGGCATGCTGTAGGTTTTAATGATTTTGCTATCGCGATAGATAACAAGTTCGGTACTGGCACCACCAATATCGATAAGCAGTCCATCACGAACACCCAGTGTCGTTGTAGCACCAATGAAGTCAAGTTCCGCTTCTTTATTTCCGGTTAGTACAACAATCGGAATACCGGACTTACCAACAATTGTATCTACAGCTTTTTTGCTGTTTGTGATGTTGCGCAGGGCGGCTGTAGCGAAGGCATAGATTCTTGTAATGTCAAAATGCTTGAGCAGAAGATCAAACTCAATCATGACTTCACAGGCTTTGGCAATGCCGTCCTCATGCATTTCACCATTTTTAATATAAGAAGCAAGTCCGGCAGTTTCTTTCTTGCTTAACAGCAGAGTAAATTTATTGTCTTCTAATTTGTAAATATTTAATCGAATGGTATTTGAGCCCAGATCAATAATTCCGTACATCATAATGATCACTCCAAATTATTTTTTATAGTTTGATTTTAGTTTATTCTATTCACTGATCGTGTTCGTTATCATTTTGTTATGTTTTTGTTAAGTTTAAGATAGATATACCGTCTGTAAGGGCTTGCAATTGCCAGCTCTATCATCTACAATAATTAAAGAAATAAATTCTTATATAATGGTATAAAAAGATAAGGTGGAATAGAATTGAGTAATTTTGAAGTTGGTATTGTCGGATTGCCGAATGTTGGTAAGAGTACACTTTTTAATGCGATAACAAAGGCAGGGGCGGAAGCGGCGAATTATCCCTTCTGTACGATTGAACCGAATGTTGGTGTTGTCGATGTTCCTGATGTGCGGCTGCAGGTATTGCATGAAATGTACAATTCAAAAAAAACGACACCTGCATCGGTGCGCTTTGTTGATATTGCAGGTCTTGTAAAGGGAGCAGCCGCGGGGGAAGGACTGGGCAACAAGTTTCTTGAACATATTCGTAAGGTTGATGCTGTAGCACATGTTGTACGCTGCTTTGTTAACTCGAATATTACCCATGTCGAAGGCTCGATTGATCCTTTGCGTGATATTGATATCATTAATACAGAGCTTTGTCTCGCTGATCTTGAAGTCATCGAAAAGCGTATGATGAAATTGGCTAAAATTGCTAAAAGTGGTAATAAGGAAGCACGTATTGAAGATGAACTGCTTCGCCGCATTAAGACCGTTCTTGAAGAAGCAAAGCCGGCACGTGGCCTTGCTTTGACAGAAGACGAATTGGAAATGGTCAAAGAAATGAATCTTTTGACGATGAAGCCGACGCTCTTTATTGCCAATGTTGCCGAGGATGAAGTTACTACAGCAGCTTCTGAAAATGAGTATGTTCAAAAGGTTCGGGAATATGCCAAAGCAGAAGGTGCTGTTGTCGTTGTTATTTCCGCTAAAATTGAGTCGGATATTGCTGAACTTGAGGGCGATGATGCAAAGATGTTTCTGGAAGAGCTTGGTCTGGCAGAATCCGGACTTGATAAGCTTATCAAGGCAGCCTTTGAATTGCTTGGGCTTTTGACGTTTATGACAGCTGGTCCGGATGAATGCCGTGACTGGACAATTATACGGGGGACAACGGCACCGAAGGCCGCTGGTAAAATCCACTCGGATATAGAACGCGGTTTCATTCGGGCAGAAATTGTTAATTATGATGATCTTGTTGCTGCCGGAAGCACAACGGCAGCTCGTGAAAAAGGACAGGTACGGTTGGAAGGCAAGGAGTACGTCATGCAGGATGGTGATGTGACATATTTCCGATTTAATGTATAAGCAGCAGAACAGTTAGTGCGACACCTGTAAATGCTTTTTCAAAGCACGTACAGGTGTCATTCTAGTATCCTCAAATTGAAGTTGGGTGCATTTCTGTCATACGTAATCAGATTTGCAAACTTCTTTATGGGTTTTCAGTCAGTTGATGATTTTTAATATTCTGACTTTACATTGTGCTCTACAAAGAAATGTTTTTTGATATTGGTTTTCATTTATCGCCTAATATGACGGGAGTATTTTATTGAGCAAGTCTTTCTTCTGGTTACAGAACAAGATCTGATTTGAATAGGGCACTAAAAATTCTTCTTTGTTGGACAGGATAATGGAACCTCTTTCTGTACGGAGTAGAGTACAGCAGATTCATTTTAAATTATCCTTAAAAGCAGTTTAATCTATAGACTCATTATACAAGGCCATAGCAAAAAAAGCTATGGCCTTTTTTAGAGATAAATCACTTAGAATGTGCAAAATTTCACAATTATAACTATGATAAATAATTCACATAATATTCATTTGTTTTAGTTATTGACATAAAGAGATGAGGGAATTATAATTTGAGTATGGAATTGGTGCGACCAATGTTTAGTTATAAGATTTCTATTGCATAATAATTTAGAATTATAACAGACATAATGCTTGGAAAATAATAAATATTATAATAGAGCAGATGTATGAGCGCCGATTACCAAACCTGTGGGAGGAATACTTTATGGATATTTTAGTTTGTATTAAGCAAGTGCCAGGCAGTAATAAAGTAAAAATTGATCCGGTGACGGGTGTTTTGCAACGTAATGGCGTTGACAGCAAAATGAATCCCTACGATCTCTATGCACTTGAAACAGGAATGAGACTTAAGGAACGCTATGGTGGCACGGTTAGTGTCATCAGCATGGGACCGCCACAGGCGAAGGCAGTTATCTATGAAGCTTTTGCCATGGGAGCAGATAAAGGTGCGCTTGTGTCAGATCGGAAATTTGGTGGGGCTGATGTTTTGGCAACAAGCTATACGCTGGCACAGGGAATCCGTAAGTTTGGTACGTTTGATCTTATGATCTGTGGTTTGCAGACAACGGATGGTGATACAGCACAGGTTGGACCGGAAATCGCGGAAGCTTTGCATATTCCAAGCGTCTGCAATGTGCGCAACATTCTTGATGTGGATGACCATGCTATTGTCGTGGATATGGATATGCCGCATGATATCGAGCGTTTACGAGTGTCATTCCCGTGTCTTTTGACGGTACAGAAAGATATTTTTCAACCGCGTCTGCCATCATATATCAAGAAACAAGCGACGCAAAAACGCGATATCCGCATGTTTACAATGGCGGACATGGATGATCAGGATGAAAGGCGCTATGGTCTTAGTGGTTCAGCAACACAGGTACAGCGGATTTTCCCGCCAGAATCCGATAAGAAGCAGGAGATGTGGCAGGATACCAGTAGTAATGCATTAGCTGGAAAGATGTACGATAAAATCAAAGAATTGAAATTTATCTGAGGCGGGAGGAATTTATTATGGCAAAACTTGTTGTACATCAGGATAAAATAGATGATATATCGGCTCTGCTGGCAATCTGTCCGTTTGGAGCGATTGAAGAAAAAAATGGTGAAGTAAGCATTGGTGCGGCATGCAAGATGTGTCGTCTTTGTGTAAAGAATGGTCCAACGGGTGCGGTGGAATTTGTGCCGGATGAGGAAGTAGCACAAGTGGATAAAAGTCAGTGGAAGGGGATTGCAGTTTACGTCGATCATGTAGACGGTATTATTCACCCAGTGACATATGAGCTTATCGGAAAGGCGAAAGAACTTGCAGCAAAAATCGGGCAGCCAGTCTATGCACTATTTATGGGCAGCAACATTGGTGATAAGAGTCGGGAACTTTTGCACTATGGTGCAGACAAGGTGTTTGTCTATGATAAGCAGTCTCTTGAATACTTCAAGGTGG
>JBAYAD010000170.1:0-5720 GCA_041669965.1 Selenomonadaceae bacterium | reverse complement strand
CATAATTGCATTCTTCGAATGTATCTTCTTTCGTTCACGACGATTCATATTCTCTTCCATAATGTGGTCTTCCTACCTTTCATGGCATACTCTTTTAATCTATTATACTTTGAAATGAAGTTTTTTAAAAGAAAAAATGAATCCACTTTATCTATGATTCAACATAGACACAAAAAAACACCGGATTTCTCCGATGTTTAAATTTCATATGGTGACCCTGGCGGGAATCGAACCTGCGACCCTTTGATTCGTAGTCAAATACTCTAATCCAGCTGAGCTACAGGGCCATATGTTTGGCTTCGCAACCAACGAATATTAGTTTATCATTATCTAAATGATTTGTCAAATATTTTTTTACCTATCATTTACAAAAAGAATTTCCCGTACACCTGTCCACCGAAAAAAGCCCTACACAACTATTTGCTTTTCCTATAAATGAGTAAAAGTTATGCACAGGAACACAGGTTTTGTGTATAACTTTGTGGATAACTGTCTCTTTTTATTGATTTTTCTACCTTCAAGCTTTCATTTTATCCACAACACAAAATATTTTATTGTACACACTTTTTTATACACTCTTATAATTAAAATTTTTTTCACACAAAAAGAGACAATTGATAAAAATATCCATTGTCTCTTCTTTTATCTTCAGTTTTCCCCTTAGTCTCTAATCGTCGGATGAGCCTTAACGTAATCAACAGGTCTGCTCCAATCGATATGCACTCTTGTCGCTTCCCACATACGAGTCAGGGCTAGCTTGAAGCTTTCAAGATCCGCCAGCGGCTGAATTTTTTCCTTTGTAAAATCATGCAGTGTTTTATGCGGAATTTGCATCTCATGTTCTTCTCCCAGAAATTTTTCTGCAGCCGCTTTTGCTGTTTCATCAGCAAGAACAATCTTTGCCGATTTTAGATCTGCTGCATATTCTATATAGCCGATGATATCATTATAGTGAATTGCTACGCTAAAAATATTTTCCATTTTAAATCCCCTTTATAAATAAAAATCTCTTATTATTATAATCGCTCCTGCAAGATTTGTCTGCCTTTATTTTTCTATACATTGCTTATTCATATTGGTTCCGCTATAATAATTGGATAAGCTGATTCAAAGGACGGCGATTTTTTTGTATTCTGAATATCTTGCAATTGGTGCAGTCTTTCTCCTAAGTATCCTCGGCAGCAATACTTCTGTAGCTTATGCTTCAGGAATTATTCTTGTCCTCAAATTGCTCGGACTTACATCAATTCTCAACGTACTCGGTGCACATGGACTTAATTGGGGAATCATCCTGCTCACTATGGCAATTCTTATTCCAATTGCGACAGGAGAAATTACTATACAGATTATGCTTAATTCCTTTAAGTCACCACTTGGCATTGCGGCAATCATCGCGGGTATAGCCGCAGCAGCTGCAGGCGGCTATGGTATACAGCTTTTGCGAAGCACACCGGAGGTCGTATCAGCACTCATCATTGGCACAATGGCTGGTGTCTTCTTTTTTAAAGGAATTGCTGTCGGACCGCTCATTGCAGGTGGGCTTGTCTACATGATTCTGCAAATTTTTAAAGTTTTCAACTGAAATAAGCGAATAATTTTTTTCAGCACGCGGCTTACGAAAGCCGCGTGTTTTTTGTATATACATCAATTTGCTTAAAAAATCGTCCATTGATTTCCATGATTTCTTTGTTTCTGACATCATAGAACTTCACACGCCCGGCAACAATTGCCGGGCCAAGTTTTGCCGGACGATCGATTTCACTCCACTTAAAAGCACGGTCTGAGTCTCCATCCTGATCTTCATAGTACACTTCATCAATGGAGCGTGGTTTTTCTGTACCGTCACATACTGCAAAATTTTTCCTGATCTGCTCAATAAACATCGTGCAGATTTCTTTTGGCATCGTAATCGTGCCTTCTTTTTCACTTTTACCATTATAGGCAGCAATAAAAATTGCATTGCCAAAGATAATTTGTTCCTTGTCCTTACCGGGAAAACGACGGTTTGCCTTAAGACCAAGTGCTACACTTAAATCATTTGTAAGAATAAACAACGAAACATCTTCACTGATTGGGAAGAACTCCGTTGCGCCATAGTTTCCTTCAAGAAGATCACAAATGGCTTCTTCATGTGTTGTTCCTTCCGCCGGCAAGGCATAAATTATCGGTTCCTTTCCTGGCTTCATCAGAATTGCATTCATTGTATTTTTTTCCATACTAAACTCCTTTTTTCATTCTCTTTTTTCCCGCTGCAGTTTATTGACTTCAGCAAACTGCTTTACTACAGGCAGCTACACGAATAACCGCTTGCGAAACCCTATTATTTATGGTATTATAGCTTCAAGGAGATGGGCTTGCCTAGAATGCCCGTAAGCTTTTACATATGTCTAACCTACTTTTTTTATACGGGAACCTGATTTGCTTTTGTGGCTGCTGAATCGTCTTTGAACGAATAGCAAAATCACGACTTAGGGTACCCACCTGCAACCTGCAGGTCTTAGACATAGAAAGACTACGACATTTCGGACACCATCTTTGAAGAGGATCTGCTTTGGGGCAGATCCTTTTCGTTTGCCCTAAAACTTATTTTATTTTTTTATATCACTAGTAAGAAGCTGTGCTTTTGTAATAATCGACTCGCCAAAACGTGCTTTCAGCCCGTCAATCGTACTATAGAGTTCCTGCTGTTTTTTATCTTCATTAAAAAGCGAGGCTTGTATATTTTCTGACAAATTGCTGCCACTGATACCAAGGAGACGGATGCTCTCTTTCAGGCTGAGCCCATGAAAAAGATCGATCGCTGTACGATAAAGCTCCTCGTCGTAGTTTGACGGTTCCGGGAGCGTCCGACTGCGTGTAAACGTATGAAAAGACGCTGTACGCACCTTGATATTTACTGTACGCGCCTTTATAGCAATTTTTCTAAGGCGCCAGCCAACTTTTTCAGCTAGTGCCAAAAGCTGTTTCTCCGCCTGTGCCTTTGTAAGCAGATCTTTTTCAAAGGTAATTTCTTTTCCTATGGACTGTGTTTCGCGACCTGTCTCAACTTCACGCCCATCGCGGCCATTTGCCAGCTCTACAAGCTGAATTGCTGTTTTTAGTCCAAAGCAGGCTTCCAGTTTATGAACATCAGTCCTAGCAATCTGACCAATTGTTTCATATCCAAGAGAGCGCAGTTTTTCCTCTGTTTTCTTTCCAACCCCCCATATCCGGGAAATCGGCAAATCAGCAAGTATCTGCTGTATCTTATCTTTTTCCACAATCACAAGGCCATCCGGTTTTTTGAGATCCGATGCCAGCTTAGCAATAAATTTATTAGGTGCGATACCGACAGAGGCTATAAGTCCAGACTCTGTCTGTATCGCATTTTTCAGTTTCATCGCATAGCTCAGCCGATCCTTCATGAGATGCTCCATACCTGTGATATCGAGAAAAGCTTCATCGATAGAGAGCGGCTCGATACAGGGTGAGAAGCGCGCAAAGATCGAGAATATCTGCATGGACACCTCTTGATAGTGCTCATGGTTGCCTGTAACAAAAATTCCCTGTGGACAGCGGCGACGAGCCTCACTCATTGCCATTGCCGAGTGTACTCCAAATTGACGTGCTTCATAGGAGCATGTCGATACAACGCCTCGTGCCGATAATCCGCCGACAATCAACGGTTTCCCGCGATATTCCTCATGGTCGCGCTGCTCGACCGAGGCAAAAAAAGCATCCATATCCACATGCATAATCCAGCGCTCCATACTGTCACTTCCTTACTTCACATAAACAAATTCCGTATTTCATCTTCTGATAACTTCGATAAAAAATTCCCGCCTGGCTGAATCATCTGATCAATAAGAGCCTTTTTCTTTTGCTGCAGCTGGAAAATTTTTTCCTCAATTGTATCTTTTGTAATAAATTTCAATACCTGAACATTTTTTTTCTGTCCAAGGCGATAGGCACGATCCGTCGCCTGATCTTCCACCGCCGGATTCCACCACGGATCGTAGTGAATGACCATATCAGCCCCTGTAAGGTTAAGCCCTGTACCACCCGCCTTAAGCGAAATAAGAAATACTGGCTGGTCCCCGACATTAAATTCTTTTACGAGCTGCACACGTTCCATTGCAGGTGTTTGTCCATCGAGATATTTATAGGAAATCCCCATATTTTTCAGCTTATCACCGATAAGGTGCAGCATCGTCGTGAACTGAGAGAAAATCAGCATACGATGACCCGCTTCACGGGCATCGGCTACGACTTCTTCCAGCATATCCAGCTTGCCGCTGCCACCTGTATAGTTTTCGATAAACAGAGATGGATGGCAGCAAATCTGGCGAAGTCGTGTAAGAATAGCCAGTATCTTGATATGACTCCTGGCAAAACCATGTGCTGCAAGTTCCTGTTTGAACTCTTTTTTTGCCTGAACAAGATATGATAAATACACCTTTGCCTGCTTTGCTGTCATTGCATTTAACATCTTGCCTTCAACTTTATCCGGCAATTCTTTTAGTACATCTGTCTTCATACGACGCAGAATGAATGGTGCAATATGGCGATTAAGATCTGTCAATGCATGCTTGTCCTTTGCACGAACAATTGGTGTTTCAAAACGCTGCTTGAAGTCTTTATGTGAAGAAAGATATCCCGGCATAAGAAAGTCAAAGATTGACCAGAGCTCGGTGAGTGTATTTTCAATAGGTGTCCCCGTCAGCGCAAAATATCCTGATGTTTTGAGACGTTTCACAGCCTTGGCATTTTGTGTACTTGGATTTTTTATATGCTGCGCTTCATCAAGGAAACAATAGCGAAAATGATGCTGTTCGTAAATATCAATATCACGTTTCAACATATTATACGTCGTAATAACGAGATCTACCTGCTTCGTTGTCTCCAATATTTCCCGCCGTTCCTGCTTTGTTCCGGCAACAACGACGGCTTTCAGGCTTGGCACGAAAGTCTGTACCTCATCCAGCCAGTTATACATGAGTGATGTCGGAGCCACGACAAGCGACGGCGCAGCTCCATCCTTTTGCTGTGACAGCAAAAATGTCAAAACCTGCAGTGTCTTTCCAAGTCCCATATCATCTGCAAGGATGCCGCCAAGCCCATAGTGTGCCAACGTCGACAACCAGCAAAATCCAGTTACCTGATAATCACGCAGAACCCGGACAAGCTCCTTTGGTACAGGAATATCACTATCTACGGGATTCTTCAGATCACGCACTACATCTTTGAAGGCCTTATTGCGTTCAAGCCGCAGACCATCTTCTTCACGTGCAAGCGTATCAATATAGACAGCCTTCCCCAGCGGAAGTTCAACAACATTTGAGTTATCTCCTTTAATCCCGGCGTTTTCGACAAAGTCCGCCAATCCACCAAGCTGCTGTTCTTCGAGGGAAATAAAGGTACCATCTTTTAAGCGATGGTAGCGCCGTTTCAGACGATACGATGAAAGAATCTCCAAAAGCTCATTCATATTAAAATCCTGATTTTCCAGAGAAACCTCAAGCATATTTTCATCATTTACGCTTACACCAGCTGTAACCTTTGCCATTTGCTGAACCGGTCGGCGGCGAAAGGACTCTGAATAATATACATCGGCAATCTCGGTAAGCTGCGGCAATGCTTCCGTAAGAAAATCATAGCTGCGGCCCTCGTCGTCCTGCACCAGCTGATCTTTTTCCTCACGAAATGCATACTGCTTAAAAAATCGCAAAATCTGACGTTCT
>JBAYAD010000169.1:0-5721 GCA_041669965.1 Selenomonadaceae bacterium | reverse complement strand
TGGGGTGCTGGTTTTAAGCGGAGAAAAGTATGGCCTTTTGGAGGTGAAAGCACAAGCTGTGATTCTTGCATCTGGTTGTCGGGAGCGCCCCCTTGGGGCTATCCCCGTAACAGGGACACGACCTTCTGGAATTTTTACCGCTGGCATGGCACAGAAAATGATGAATTTTGGAGGTTATGAAATTGGAAAAAGATTTGTCATTCTTGGCTCGGGTGACATAGGGCTTATCATGGCAAGGCAGTTGAAACTTTTGAACAGAGATGTACTTGCAGTGATCGAAAAAGAGAAAAAATGCGGTGGTCTTGAACGGAACCTGGTTCAATGTCTTGAAAAATATCATATCCCTTTACACCTCCGTTGTACCGTTACGGAGATTCACGGAAAAAACAGGATTACAGGTGTAACGATAAAAAATTTGTTCAACGCACAGGAAAAATTTTTAGCCTGCGATACGCTTATTACTTCAATCGGTTTGATTCCTGAACGTGAGCTAGTGGAGGGGATTTATTCAGAGGGCAGACTTCCTGATTGGCTGTTTTTATGTGGAAATGCTTGTTATGTCCATGATTCTGTCGATGATGTAACGCTTGAAGCGGAAGAAACTGGGAGTCTTGCAGCACAATTTATTGTCCGCGGGAAAATTATAAAAAAGGTTGAACATATTTCTGCAAGAACAGGAAATGCGCTCAATTCTGACATTATTTGCATCGGCTGCCCAAAAGCATGCGCCTTGACAAAAAAAGATAATGGTTTTGCGGGAGCCGCATGCGGGCGAAAGGATCCAGTTCCGTCTTACTTATCATAAATCTAAATGTATTTATTCCGAATGTGAAATAAGACATATCATTGAAAATTAAATATAATTTTCGAGCTGAAGATTGCCTAAGATAAATACTATGGTGTTTTGACCGTTAGGGCCCCACTGAAAACGGTGTGACCGTCCTTGTTTGGCAAGAAACTGATTATTGGTAAGTGTTTTCTTGCCAGTTTCACTGTGTAAAAGTCCTTATCTGTCCATGGATGATGATTTTTTTATTCAGTAATGAGTTTTAAAATTTTATGTAACGGATTGGGGACTTGTTTATGCGAAAAATTTTTATTTGCAGTAGGGATAGTTTGAAATCTTATCCAACCTTTATGGTAATAGCACTTGGGCTATTCTTTCTACTTGTTTTTGTTTTATCTTTAGGATTTGGAAGGTATATGGTTCCTGCAAATCAAGTGCTAAACATCATTGTGGGTAAAATTTTTGGAACTCCTATTACTGCTTCGCCAGCTGCTATTGATGTTGTAATAAATATTCGTTTTTTGCGCATTGTTGCAGCAGCAATGGTAGGCGGTGCCTTATCCATAGCAGGAGCTACATATCAGGGATTATTTCGCAATCCAATCGTTTCGCCGAATTTACTCGGCGCTTCTTCAGGGGCCGGATTTGGGGCAGCTATTGCACTGGTATTTTCGCTTAATATGTTTTGGGTTTCCATAATATCGTTTATTACGGGCATTGGTGCAGTTTTTATTGCCTATGCCATTAGCACGATCATAAGCAGACGTAATAACAATGATTTGCTAACGCTTGTATTGACCGGTATGGTTGTCGCAAGCATTTTCACAGCCTTCACATCATTGATAAAATTGGTTGCGGATCCTGACAGTAAGCTTCCTGCCATTACATATTGGTTGATGGGCGGACTGTCAACCATTGTTCCACAAAATCTGTTTATGCTGATGGTGTCTTTATTAATTGGAATGATCCCTCTATTTCTCTTTAGCTGGAAAATCAATCTTATGTCATTTGATGATGAAGAAGCTAAGTCAATGGGATTGGATGTAAAGAAATACCGTGTAGTATTCATAGTCTGTGCTACACTTCTAACCACGGCTTCAGTGGCGGTTAGTGGAGTGATTGGATGGGTCGGACTCATTATTCCGCATGTTTCACGGATGCTTGTTGGACCAAATTATAAAAATTGATGCCAGTCTCTTTAATTATAGGTGCAACGTTCTTAATACTTGTCGATGACGTAACGAGGTGCGCATTTTCTTCGGAAATCCCTCTTGGCATTATTACTTCTATTATTGGAGCACCGTTTTTTATTCTATTAATGCTGAAAAGAAGAGGTATTGGGAATGAAACTTGATTTACTGGATGTTTCCTGTGGCTATGGGCAGAAAAATATTTTAAGCAATATTACTTTTTCAATTGAGAGCAGAAAAATTTTGTGTATTCTTGGTCCAAATGGGGTCGGGAAATCGACTTTATTCAAAACGATCTTAGGATTTCTTGAATTGCAGCATGGGTCCATATTGCTGGATGGTGAGAGCATATCAAATTGGTCCATCAGAAGGCTGGCTAAAAGTATTGCCTATGTCCCGCAAATCCAAGCCCAATCCCAGCCTTTCTCGTTCTCTGTTCTTGAAGTTGTGACCATGGGCAGAACGGCACACCTTAGAAGTTTTGAATCCCCCTCAAAAAAGGACATTGAAATCGCAGAAAGTTCATTGGATAGGCTGGAAATCCTTTTTCTAAAAAACAGGATTTTTAGTGAGTTGAGCGGCGGAGAAAGACAAATGGTACTTATTGCTCGTGCGCTCACGCAGCAGCCGCAAGTTTTGATTATGGATGAGCCTACTTCAAATCTCGACTTTGGCAATCAAATAAAAGTTCTCAAGCAAATAAAGAAATTAGCCCAAAGCGGGCTTTGTATCGTTATGACATCTCACTTTCCGGACCATGCTTTTTTATGTTCGGCAAATGTTGTTTTGCTTCA
This sequence comes from Selenomonadaceae bacterium, assembly GCA_041669965.1. Classification (GTDB taxonomy): domain Bacteria; phylum Bacillota; class Negativicutes; order Selenomonadales; family Selenomonadaceae; genus UBA1792. The sequence continues at coordinate 2,950 of JBAYAD010000169.1, read as the reverse complement.
AAAAGACAAAAGCTATCAGACTGGAGTTTTTGATGAAGTGGTAACAGAAGAAAATTTACGAAAGGCTTATGGAATAGATGTAAAAATCATTCACACTGTGGATGATGAAGGCGCTGTTATCAAGGCGTGTGTTCCGGTATTATCTTAGAATTTTTTATTTGCTCAACGGAATTTATGTGTGTCTCAACGCTCATTTATTTAATAAAAGGTAGGAGAGATTAAATTGAAACAAAATATCATTAACTTAAAAAAAAATCAAATCAATTTGAAAAAAATTGCAGTCACAGTCGCGAGCATTTGCTTGGTGCTATCCTTATCGGGATGTTCTTCAAACAGCTCGGGTTCTTCGATCGTACCACAATCCTCTAGTGTCACTGACCAAGCTGGAGAAAAAGTAGTCATCAAGGGCAAAGTCAGCAAAATTGCTGACTCTTGGCGGGCGCACAATGAGGTGGACATTCTTCTTGGTGCTGGTGAGGGGATTGTAGCTACCGTAATGAGAAAATCGGTTGCGCCATGGATGTATAAGGTGAATCCAAGTATGAGTAGTGCTACCTCAACATTTGGAACGGATTTTAACACCGAAGATCTTGTAGCAAAAAATCCAGATGTTGTTTTTATGACAGTAGGTAATCCAAGCGTCGCGAAAGTAAAAAGTCTCGGCATACCTGTTGTTCAGCTAAACTTTACAAATTTTGATCAGATGAAATCCAGTATTTCCTTAACGGCCCAGGTACTTGGGGGAGATGCACCCAATCGCGCCGAAAAATATAATGACTATCTCAATAGCACCATTCAATCGCTTACCGCTAAGACTTCAAAGATTCCAGACAGTAAAAAGCCGAAGGTTCTGCACGTTGAATCCATAACTCCACTGGAAGTTGATGGAGGGAACACCATTATCGACCAATGGATCAATGTTGCAGGCGGCATTAATGCTGCGAGTTCAGTCAAAGGAAACATGCAAACAGTCTCCATGGAACAGATCATTGCATGGAACCCTGACGTTATTATTCTTGGAGCAAACGGTGTTAATGGGAAAACAGCAACCATCTCAGATATTACAAGTAATTCTCACTGGGCTAATATAGCAGCAGTAAAAAATGATAAAGTGTTTCAGAATCCTACGGGATGTTATTTATGGGACCGCTATAGCCCTGAAGAGGTATTGCAGTTACAATGGGCAGCCAAAACATTGCATCCGGACTTGTTTAAGGATCTTGATATAGCACAGATTACGAAGGACTACTATCAAGATTATTTAAACTACTCTCTTACGGATGATGATGTAGAAAGAATATTGGCTTCAGAACCTCCAAAAGAGTAAAATTTATATACTTGCTTCATTTTTTCTTCCATTAAAATAGACAGAACAAAATGAAATTATTTATATAGAGAGAATTTGTAAGGGGAATCCCTACTGGTTCATCCGTTTTCACAGTTTACTTTTATATCAGCAGATGATATAATAAAATATATTAAATTTAAGTATTATTTTAAAGAGTGGGTGCAAACCCACTCTTTACTCTTATATTTCCATTATATTAGGGAATCTTTGAGAGGGAGGTGTCATAGATGGCGAATTATGTGGAAAAAAAGGTAATAGAAGTTGTTAAGGATTTGCTTAGTGAAAAAGAACTTGAACTTGTCAATGTTGAATATGTAAAAGAAAGAGATTGGTATCTTCGTGTATTTATCGATAAAAATGGTGGGATTGAAATTGATGACTGCCAACAACTTAGTGAGCAAATTGAAAATAAACTTGATGAAATGGATTTTATAAAAGATAGTTACATTTTAGAGGTTTCTTCACCAGGACTTGATCGTGTGCTGAAAAATGAAAAAGATTTTGAGCATGAACTTGGGAAAATGGTAGATATAACAACGTATGCACCTGTTGATGGTGAAAAAATTATTGTTGGTAAACTGACGGGTTATGATAAAGATAGTATCACACTGAATGAGGATAAAAAGCTTTTATTAGAAAAAATTGCATGCATTCGTTTGCATATTGAATTTTAATATTATAAATTAGGAGGATTTGGATTTGAGCAGCAAAGGCAAGGAAAAAGACAAAGATAAAGGTTTTATGGCAGCGTTTAGAGAACTTGGAAAGGAAAAAGGGATTGCACCGGAAGTCCTTTTTGATGCAATAGAAGCAGCACTTATTTCCGCGTATAAAAGAAATTTTAGTTCTGCGCAAAATGTACGTGTTTCACTTGATAGAACAACAGGAGAATTTCATGTTTATGCAAGAAAAACAATTGTTGAGACTTTAGAAAATGATATCATCGAAATGAGTCTTGAAGAAGTGCGTCAAGATAATCCTGCTTATGAGATTGGTGATATTATAGAAATAGAAGTGACACCTGCTGATTTTGGACGTATTGCTGCTCAGACAGCAAAACAAGTTGTTGTTCAAAGAATTCGTGAGGCAGAACGTGGCATTATTTATGAAGAGTTTTCGAATCGTGAAAGTGATATTATAACAGGCATCGTTCAGCGTATCGAAGCAAAAAATGTGTTTATTGATCTTGGAAAAACAGAGGCGGTTTTAGCACCATCGGAACAGATCCTAACTGAACAATATACACATGGTGATCGTATTAAAGCATATATCATAGAAGTAAAAAAAACATCAAAAGGTCCACAGATTCTTGTATCAAGAACACATCCAGGTCTTTTGAAGCGTTTGTTTGAACTTGAAGTTCCGGAAATCCATGATGGAATTGTTGAAATAAAATCTGTAGCACGTGAACCTGGTATGCGGTCAAAAATTGCAGTTTATTCAAAGGATGAAGATGTTGATCCAGTTGGATCATGCGTCGGTCATAAAGGTATGCGTGTGCAAGCAATCGTTGATGAACTTCGTAACGAAAAGATAGATATTGTAAAGTGGAATACGGATCCAGCAAAATATATTGCAAATGCGCTAAGCCCGGCAAAAGTT
>JBAYAD010000168.1:0-5721 GCA_041669965.1 Selenomonadaceae bacterium | reverse complement strand
GTCGCTTTTCTTTTACGGCAAAAAGGGATCTCTGTACCGAAAACTGTTTTAACGAATGAAGAACTGGTGGTGGCTTTATGTCAATAGAGGTTAAAAATCTAACATATATCTATATGAAGGGAACACCCTTTGAACGGATGGCATTAAAAGATGTTTCACTTACGATAGAAGAAAATTCCTTTACGGCAATTGCTGGACATACGGGATCAGGGAAGTCAACCCTTGTACAACAATTCAATGGCCTTTTGACACCAACAATGGGACAGATTTTTGTCGATGGTGTGGATGTTTTATCAAAAAAACCGGAGGCAAAGCTTGCAAAGCGTAAGATCGGTATGGTATTCCAATATCCAGAGCATCAGCTATTTGAAGAAACAATTGCGGCAGATATTGCCTTTGGACCACGTAATCTTGGCCTGGGAGAAGAAGAAATTGAAAAGCGGGTAAGGGATGCAATGACATTTGTTCAGCTTGATTATGAAATTTACAAAGATCGTTCACCATTTCAGCTTAGCGGTGGGCAGATGCGTCGTGTAGCAATCGCAGGTGTCATTGCGCTGCAACCTAAGTATCTCATATTAGATGAGCCAACAGCTGGGCTTGATCCGGTAGGACGAGCTGATGTGCTCAAAAAAATTTCGGAACTGCATCAACATAAAAAAATAACAGTTGTAATGGTATCACATAATATGGATGATATTGCAATGTTGGCAGAAAAGGTCTTGTTTATGAATCATGGTGAGATCATCGTTAATGCCACGCCGCAAGTTGCTTTTAAGGAAACAGAAAAAATAAAGCAATCCGGGCTGGAGGTACCACAGTTGACGGCTCTTTTACAGACACTGCGCATAAATGGACTAAATGTTGATACAAGTATATTCAAGCTGGAAACTGGGGTTGATGAGATTATTAAAGCAATGGGGAGGAAAAGGTTATGCTGACAGATATTACGATTGGACAGTATTTTCCGGGACGTTCCATTCTTCATCGACTTGATCCGCGGACAAAAATAATTTTACTCTTTTTCTTTATAATAGGGATCTTTGTTTTTGATACATCCCTTACGTATATTTCCTTGACATTATTTACGGGAGCATTGATTTATTTTTCTGGCATTCCGTTCAAGATGGTTTTAAAATCGATAAAGCCATTGTGGTGGATTATATTATTTACTTTTTTTATTCATCTTTGCAGTACGCCAGGTGAACTTATTGTAAAGCTTTGGATGTTTTCACTAACAATTGAGGGGCTCCAGCAAGGCGTCTTTATTTCATTGCGTTTGATTTTGCTTATTCTTTTATCATCTCTTTTGACTTTTACAACTTCTCCATTGGCATTGACAGATGCTTTGGAAAATCTTATGGGGCCTTTAAAGCGTTTTGGTGTACCAGCGCATGAACTGGCGATGATGATGACGATTGCTCTGCGTTTTGTACCAACCCTTATAGAAGAAACAGATAAAATAATGAAGGCACAAAAAGCTAGAGGATCCGATTTTTCATCAGGGAGTATTGTTCACCGATTAAAAAGTCTTATACCAATTCTTGTCCCTTTATTTATCTCGGCATTTCGCCGGGCAGATGAGTTGGCTATGGCAATGGAGGCACGCTGTTATCGGGGTGGTATTGGTCGTACGCGCATGAAAGATTTAAGGATTCATACGATTGATTATATTGCGTATGCTGTGGTCGTCGTTTTTGGAGTAGGCCTTACTGCTTTAAAAATAAGTGGGTTATGATATGAAAAAAGAACATAAAGAGATGATGAAGGCACGCAAGCGTAATATAAAGTTGGTTCTGGCCTATGATGGCGGGCGCTATCATGGTTTTCAGCGCCAAACAAATAATGTACTGGCGGTGCAGAATGTATTAGAGGAGAAGCTTGCAATTGTGTTTGGTGACGCAATTGAGCTTGCAGCTGCGGGACGTACAGATGCAGGTGTGCACGCCTATGGTCAGGTAGTGAATTTTTTTACGGATGGAACAATACCTGTTGAACGTATGGTGAGGGCTATTAACAGCTTGCTTCCGGAAGACATTGTTATTCGATCAGCGGTTGAGGTGAAACCTGATTTTAGTGCACGTCATAGTGCTAAGGACAAAACGTATCTTTATAAGATACAGCAGGGCGATGTACCAAATCCGTTTACGCGACAATATGCATGGTATATTCGTAGAAAACTCAATATATCGGCGATGCAGATGGCACTTATACAGCTTATTGGCGAACATGATTTTTCGTCTTTTAGAGCAGCTGGCAGTGCACCGATGAGTCCGATACGAACGGTTTATGAGGCTTCATGTGAACAAAATGGTGAAGGCATTGAGTTTTTCTTTTTTGGTAATGGTTTTCTTTACCATATGGTGCGTAATATCGTAGGGACGATTGTGAATGTAGGCCTTGGCCGAACAACGCTGGATGAGTTTCGTGAGATCATAGTGGCAAAGAATCGTAAGTATGCCGGGGCAACAGCGCCGGCACAAGGACTTTATCTTTACAGAGTTACATATTAAAGCAGTAAGGATTGTCATGTAAAGTGACAGTCTTTTATTTTTCAAATTTTACTTATCTGAAAAATAGCTGTAATTTAAAATAAATATAGCAATATTTATTGGATTTGATATAATAGAAGACGTAGAATATGATATTTATAGGTAATTTTCAGGTGGTGAATATAATGCAAACATTATTAAAAGTAGGGATTGATATTGGTTCGACAACAATAAAAGTTGTTGTGCTTGATAGGGAAAAAAAGATTATATACAAAAAATATGCACGTCATTTTTCTGAGATCAATGCCGCCCTACAGGAAAATTTTTTAGCGTTAAAGGATGTTGTTGGGACAAACAAGTTTTTTTGCTCGATTACAGGCTCTGCTGGTATGGGGCTTGCAAAAAGAATTCATGTGCCTTTTGTACAGGAAGTTATGGCTTGTGCAACGGCAGTCAGAGCGTTTGCATCTGAGACGGATACTGCTATTGAACTGGGTGGTGAAGATGCTAAGATCACATATTTTGGAACAGCACCAGAACAGCGAATGAACGGTGTATGTGCAGGTGGTACAGGTTCGTTTATTGACCATATGGCGTCACTGCTGCACACGGATGCCATGGGGCTTAATGCGCTTGCAGCAGAAGGCAGGCAGATTTATACAATTGCCTCGCGTTGTGGCGTATTTGCTAAGACTGATATACAGGCACTCATGAACGATGGTGCAGCAAAAGCAGATATTGCACTATCGATTTTTCAGGCTGTAGTAAATCAGACGATTGGTAATCTGGCACAAGGTCGCCCAATTAATGGAAATGTAGCGTTTCTTGGTGGTCCGCTTTTCTTTTTATCAGAATTAAAAAAAAGGTTTGTTGAGACGCTTCATTTAAAAAAAGAAGAGGTTGTTTCTGTAGAAGATGGTTGCTATTTCGTTGCGTTGGGTGCATCTATAGCAAAGGAAAGTCGTGTCATGGATTTTACTGAGTTACAATATAATTTGGCTGCAGCTGAAGCAAAGCAGTCAGAAACAGAAACCGCACGATTTATTCTTTTCAAGGATGCAGACGATCATAAAACGTTTTTAATGCGCCATGCAAAGGATACGGTAAAACGAGGCAGTTTTGCTGCTTATAACGGAAATGTTTACATTGGTATTGACGCTGGCTCAACAACGACAAAGATTGTGGCAATGGGGGAAGACAAGGAAGTATTGTATACTTCCTATGGCAGTAATCAAGGATCGCCACTCAAGACAGTTGTACGTGAACTGCGTGATCTTTATACGAATATCAATGATAATGTCAGGATTGCTTCGGTAGTAACGACGGGATATGGAGAAGCCATTGTAAAGGCGGCTATTCATGCAGATTCTGGTGAAGTAGAAACGTTTGCGCATCTTCGTGCAGCACAGCAGTTTTGCCCACAGGTTACTTTTGTGCTTGATATTGGTGGACAGGATATGAAGTGTTTCTTTGTCAAAGATGGAAATATAGGGCAGATTACGCTTAATGAAGCATGTTCTGCTGGTTGTGGATCTTTTATTGAAAATTTTGCACAGGGTCTCAATATGACAGCTGGTGAATTTGCTGTAAAGGCAATGGAATCAAAAGCACCTGTGGATCTTGGGACGAGATGTACAGTGTTTATGAACTCAAAGGTAAAGCAGGCACAGAAGGAAGGCGCAGAAATCGGAGATATTTCGGCTGGTATAGCACTTTCCGTTATTAAAAATGCTTTATTTAAGGTTATGCAGTTGAAAGATGTTAAGACACTTGGAGACTATATTGTTGTGCAGGGAGGGACCTTCTATAACGATGCTGTCCTGCGGTCGATGGAATTGCTTATTGGTAAAAAGGTAATTCGTCCAGATATTGCTGGTCTTATGGGTGCTTATGGTGCGGCAATTCTTGCGCAGGAGAGAAGCACGGGGCGGTCAACTGTACTTAAAGCAGAGGCACTTACTAAATTTGAGGTAAAAACAACTTCCTATAGGTGCAAAGGTTGTGGCAATCAGTGTTTGATTACAGCGCAGTCTTTTCCGGATGGTGGTAAATATTATACAGGTAATCGGTGTGAACGTGGTATTGGTAAAACAAAAACAGAAAACAAAACCCCGAATATTTATGCATATAAGTATGAACGGCTTTTTGCTTACTATCATCCACTCATACATTCGAGTCGTGGAAAAATTGGTTTGCCGCGTGTGCTGAATATGTATGAAGATTATCCGTTTTGGTTTACGTTTTTTACAATGCTGGGTTATGAAGTTGTTCTTTCAGGTAAGTCTTCACCAGCGATGTATTATAAGGGGATGGCGACGGTTCCGTCGGATTCGCTTTGCTATCCGGCCAAAATTGTTCATGGACATATTATTGATCTTCTTGAAAAGCAGATAAAAAAAATTTTTTATCCGTGCATTCCATACAATATTGCGGATGATTACAATGCGTCAGACAATCACTATAATTGTCCGGTTGTGGCATCTTACGCAGAAAATATTCGGGCAAATATGGATATGGTTCATAAAGAAGATGTTGTATTTATGCAACCGTTTTTACCACTTAATGATAAAAAACGCCTTATTGAACGCTTGTCTGAAGAGTTAATAAGAGAGCAGATTACAAAAAATGAAATTACAGCAGCCGTAGAAGCATCCTATATTGAACTAGAGCATTATAAGGCAGATGTACGTGCGTATGGGGCAGAAATTTTAGTGAAAATCGAGAAAGAACATTTACATGGTATCTTGTTAGCAGGCAGACCTTATCATATAGACCCTGAAATCAATCATGGTATACCGGAAATGATTCAGGATTATGGTTTACCGGTGCTTTCGGAGGACGCTGTTTATCATATGTCTGTACCAGACGAAAAGCTGCAGATTGTTAATCAGTGGAGTTACCATGCAAGACTTTATCATGCGGCTAGCTATGTAGCAGCACATGAGAATCTGACGCTTATTCAGCTGAGTTCTTTTGGTTGTGGACTGGATGCAATTACAACAGGACAGGTCAAGGAAATTCTTGATATGCATCATCGTATTTATACGATGATTAAGCTTGATGAAGTAAGCAATTTAGGAGCAGCGAGGATACGTCTGCGCTCGCTTATTGCAGCACTTGCCTGTCGTAAAAAGCCAATAGCAGGTTTTGAGCATATGGAAGAGAGACCACATTTTACTGAAGAATGTAAGAGAACGCATACGATTTTAGCACCACAGATGGCACCAAT
>JBAYAD010000167.1:0-5733 GCA_041669965.1 Selenomonadaceae bacterium | reverse complement strand
TTTCAGGTGTGGAAAACGCTCGGGATATTGGCGGCTATAGAACAATGGACGATCACCATGTAAAAAAAAGAGTTCTTTTGCGAAGTGGCAAGCTGGATAAAGCGACAGAAAACGATAAAAAGAAACTCTTGGAGGTATATCATCTTCAAGAAGTCATTGATTTGCGAACAACTGCAGAAAGATCTCAGGCTATGGATCCTGTCTTACCAGGTGTAAATGCAGTATGGTTAAAGATTCTGAATGAAAACGTCAAAAGCAGTTCGAATAATATGATTGCCAATATGTTTCAGAAACCGGCAGCCAGTATACCGGAATCCACACATCCTGCTTATGGAATCGTACAGGCAATAAAGGCTGGAGCTTATTCTCCTGCTATGTATACGCCCATAGTCAGCTCGGACTATTCCCGAAAACAGTATCACGCTTTTTTTATGGAACTGCTTAAATCCCGTGATGGTGCTCTCCTTTGGCAATGCACCGGAGGCAAAGATCGGACTGGTGTGGCTGCTGTTTTGACGCTTGCAGCTTTAGGCGTAGATAAAGAAACAATTATCAAGGATTATTTGCTGACGAATGACTTTAGCGCCCAAACCATCGCTTATATATCATCAGAAGCAGCTAAACTTACGCAAGATCAGGCTATCCTTAGAACCGTACCGAAGCTTGTTGGCGTTGACAGGGAAATCATCGATCGCTTTTATGACGCTATCGAAAAACAGTATGGCTCTATGGATGGATTTCTTAAAAGCGGGATTGGTCTCACAAAACAAGATATAACACAATTACGAGCTATGTATTTGGAATGATCTTGCGGCAACAAGAGAAAAATCTATAACAAAAAACATTCAGATAAGGGAGGAAACAATTTATGACAAAAACAAAAAAATTATCCAGAAGGTCTTTTTTGAAGAGTGCTGCTCTTGGAGGACTCGCTTTGGCAACAGCAACAATAATCGATCCTTTTTCATTTTCAAATCGTGTTGCTGCTGCGGGACTGATAATCGGACGAGATATGCAGCCATTGTGGAAAGCAAATAACTATAAGAATAAAATTGTTGTCGTAAGCGATTTGCATTTTGGCATTGACGACAGTTTTGCCGAGGATGTCGATAACAGAAAACTTTTTGTTGAATTTTTGCAGAAGCTGCAGCAAACGTCGGATGTAAGAGAACTTGTCATTGCCGGCGATTTTCTTGACGAGTGGTTTTTGCCATTGAATTATGGCCCAATAACAGATTTATCTGACTTCTTTATCCAAGTAGCCCTTCATAATCAAATTGTCATGAATGAACTTAATAATGTTATGAAGGCAGGCATCAAACTGGTCTATGTAATAGGTAACCACGATATGACTATGGCAACTGGAATCTTGAGCAGCCTATTACCTGGAATCGTCGAAATGCATGATGCTAAAGGACTGGGAAGATATATCACTGGCGATCGTAATGAAATTGTCATTGAGCACTGCCATCGTTACGATCCTTATTCTGCTCCAGACACGGTATCGAATCGCGAACTATGTAACAGTGATGCTACCATGTATCCTCCCGGATATTTTTATGCCCGTATAGGTACCAGCTGGGTAGTGGATGGCAGACCAAAGATAAAAAATAACTATCCCGTACTTACGAATGTTCCTACTGCGACAAACACAGACCAAAGGGGAGCTTATGCATATGCTAAAACATTGGAAAGTCTATTTAGCAAGATTATTGGAAATCATGGATTTGATGAAAAAGTGTTTAGGTTGCAAACCTGCGGCTTCCATGACAGCTATTCTTTAAATGATATGCGTCCGATAGAGCAAGCTGACGGCACGATTTCTGCACCTGTATTGTTCCGTAATTTTCAGCGTTCCTGGGATAAACGACAGGAACTAAACGGTATAGAAGTAAAAATTCCGTTTTTGGAAGCAAACGCTAGTGCTGTTAGAACAAAAGATTATTTTTACGACTGTGCCAGAAAACAATATCTGGACCGCCGGGATATATCCTATGATGTTGTTGTATTTGGACATACGCATATTCCTGATCTCCAACAAGATGGAAAGAAACTGTATGTCAATTCCGGAACCTGGGTAGATACCAATGCTAGTTATCCAGCGGCTACCAGAACTTTTGCCGTGGTAGAAACAGGAACTACAGATAATGCCTCTTTATATGAGTATAGGAAAGATGGCTCTCTGGCTGATTTATCCTTAACAATTAAGAATAAATAAATAATACACTAAGGAAAAACAGCTTGAATCATCTGACTTTCAGCTATACAATATATTCTAATACATTTGAAAAATCGATTTTGCTGATAAGTGAACTTTCAATCCACAGCCATTTTATATTTTAGAAAAGTCAAGGGTTCATGGCAATTGCCATGAACCCTTGACTTTTCGTTTTATAAAAACCTTTGTCTCAGACGGAACCTGCACAAAAACTATAGTTCCTGAATAATCGTCAAAATCATCGGTCGTCTATGCGTTTTTTCATAAATAAACTTTCCTAAAGCATCACGAACAGTTGATTTCAATACGGACCACTCGGAAATTTGTTTCGCCTCACATTTATCTAATACCTGATGAAGAACGTGTTTTGCTTCATTCATCAATTCTCCCGATTCACGCACATAGATAAAACCGCGAGAAACCATATCCGGTCCAGCTACAACATGAGCTGTTTTCTTTTCCATTACAATAATCACGATAAACACACCATCTTGTGATAAAGTCTGTCGATCCCGAAGGACAATATTGCCAACATCACCGATTCCCAAACCATCAATAAAGACCTTGCCAGCCGTGACCTTGCCAGCAAGACCACCCGTTGCTACACCATCTGTTTTGCTGAATTCAAACACTTGTCCATTCTCACCAATAAGAACATTCTCTTTTGGCAGACCCCAATCTTCAGCAAGCTTCCCGTGGCTTACCAGCATTCGATACTCGCCATGCACTGGAATCAAATATTTAGGCCGAACCAGGCTCAGCATCAACAACAAGTTTTCTTGTTTTGCATGACCAGACACATGTATGCCCGCCGAACGTTCATGCACTACCTCAGCGCCTCGACGCAGCAAAGCATCAATTGTTTTTGCAACAGATTTTTCGTTGCCCGGAATCGGTGTCGCTGAAAAAATGACCTGATCACCTGGCTGAATCTGAATTTTTCGATGATCACCACGAGCCATTCGTGAGAGTCCCGCCATCGGTTCCCCCTGGCTGCCCGTCGTTACAATCAAAATCTGATCATCCGGATATCGATTAATTTCATCAATATCGATCAACCGACCTTCCGGAATTTGCAAATAGCCTAAGTCCATAGATATATTAACAACATTGACCATACTGCGACCGACAACTGACACCCTGCGGCCATGCTTGCATGCAACATCAACAGCCTGCTGTATCCGTGACACGTTTGAAGCAAAGGTTGCTAACAATATCCGCCCTTTCGCTCCAGTAAATGCCCGATCAAGAGCGTCTGTAACCGTCCGCTCCGACTTTGTAAATCCCGGAGATTCCGCATTTGTACTGTCAGACATCAGTGCCAGTACACCTTCATCTCCTAATTTAGCAAACGTATAAAAATCCATAACTTTCCCATCAACCGGACTGTAATCTACTTTAAAATCCCCGGTATGGACAATCGTTCCTACTGGCGTTTTAAAATAAATTGCTACCGCGTCGGGAATTGAATGGTTCGTATGAATGAACCCCACCTTAATTGTGTTAAAAACAAGTTCATCACCTGGTTGAATAACATTCAAGCAAGAACTATCCACACCATTTTCTTTTAGCCGTCCTTCAGCTAGTCCCATCGCAAGCCGCGGTCCGTACACGGGTACTTCCGGAAATTTTCGCAAAAAATACGACAAAGCACCAATATGGTCCTCATGTCCATGCGTAATAACAACCGATCGAATCTTATCGCGGTTTTCCTCCAGATAACTCATGTCCTGAATGACAAGATCAATCCCCAGCATATCATCATCGGGGAATGCCAAACCACAGTCAAGAACAACAATATCCGACTCATAACAAATAACGGTCATGTTTTTACCAATTTCGCCAAGTCCTCCAAGCGGAATAATCTCAAGTTTATTTTGTTTTGTCAAGAAAAAAATGCCTCCTAATATTTCATATATAAATTTTAACTTTCTATAATGCCTCACGAAATAAGACGTTCCATAAATCAACCACCGCTCAAAACACGATTGATTCCACCTCTATGAATTTAGTAAATCATACTGTCCGCTCATTACCGTTATCTTCTATTATATATTATTTAAAATTTATATACAAGTTTTTACGTTATCAGGCAATACGTTTCCTTATAAACTTTTTTGTTATATTAATAGAATCTCTATAGCCAAAACACACTCAATGTAAACAGAAATGATCTCTCCTCTTTTTATTTACTCTTACGAATGATGCAGGGCATGTTCGAACTCATGACTTGCTTTTCTATATACGTTATGATATACCCATATTCCATTAAAAAACAATAAAATGCTGGTCACAAAAAATACATCGCGAATTCCTAAACAAGCTGCAATTTGTCCACCGCAAATCGAACCAAAAAACACACCAAGAAATTGGGCTGTTTGGTTATAGCTAAAGATTCGTCCTGCAATATTCGCTGGGATGCTCTGTTTTAGCAGCGTATTGATTGCTGGCAATAGAGCCCCTGTTGCAATTCCTACTAAAAAGCGCAACCCCATAAGCTGCCATTCATTGCTTACAAAAGCTTGCGGAATAAACAAAAAGCTTGCAGCAAATAACGCAATTAAAATGACTTTATGTGCACCGACTTTATCCGTGAGTCTGCCAAGGCGTGGTGCTACCAGCATACTGGCAAGGCCGGAGGATGCAAATACCAGCCCTGAAATAAAAGCCAGATGTTCTATAGTAGGAGATAAGGTATGAATATAAATTGTAATAACTGGTTCGATCGAAAACAATGCGATCTGCAACGTAAACGTCGTAACAAACATCGCAAAAATAAGCTGCCGATCCGGTAGATCCTGCCAAATCTCATGAAAACTTAACAATGGTTTTGTTGTCCGCGTAAAATTTTCCTGAACAAAAAAGAACGTAAGTAAAAAAGCAAGCAACAGAAATGCTCCCATTGATAAAAACACCGTGTGAAAACCAAACATTTCCACTATATAGCCGCCAATTAACGGCCCCAATAAAGTACCGCCTACAGAGCCCGTTGACAATGTCCCCAGTGCCCAGCCAGCTTTTTCTTTTGAAGCTTGTGTAGCAATCAGGGTAATTGCTCCGGAGTTAAACCCAGAAATTGTTCCCATCAACATTCTAAGGCCAACAAGTTGGTAAACACTTTGAACAAATCCCATTGATGCCAACACAATTGACATTCCAAAGCTGGCTCTAAGGAGCATCGGCTTACGTCCATATTTATCAGCAAGCTTCCCCCAGAAAGGTGAAAACACAGCCGCTATTAAAGTAGTACTCCCAAAAGCAATACCTGACCACATTTCGATATCAGATAAATCATGCATGCCAAGTTTATCAATATACAATGGTAATACAGGTGCGATTTGGCTTAAAGCAGCCGAAGTAGCAAACGAGCCAAGCCAGCAAATCCATAAATTCCGTTTCCAAAGTTCCATATCATTCACCTATTTCTTTGCCGGAGATATGTGTTCGCGTATTTCAACACCACTAATAAATGTGTGGATCAGTTGCAAATAACTTTCTTCACGTCCGGCAGGTTG
>JBAYAD010000166.1:0-5740 GCA_041669965.1 Selenomonadaceae bacterium | reverse complement strand
TGCGATTAAAGTTACACTCGTTTGTCTGCTTATTGGGGTGTTTTTAAATTATATGTATCCGGATTCTAAATTGTTTGTTTATATCTATAGTGCCAGTGTTCTTCCGGGGATGATTCCTTGGTTCGTTTTATGCTTCAGCCAAATTAAATTTCGCAAGGAATGGGGCAAAAAAATGGATGATCATCCTTTTAAATCGTTGTTTTTTCCTTACAGTAATTATGCAGTAGCTGTATTTCTCTGCCTTGTACTGATTGGCATGTGCTTTAACAGTGAAACGCAGATCTCGTTGATTGTTGGGGCGGTGTTCTGTATTCTGATTACCATTTGTTATTTTGCTTTTGGCATTCATAAAAGAGAATGCACAGTAGACGCTGTTGATACTTTAGAAACCAGCGAACAAGAATAGTAAAACAAAAAAAGCTGCGGCAATTTTTGCCACAGCTTTTTTTGTTCTGGATAAATAGAAAAGTAAGTTTAAAAATTATTTTCGGGAAAAATCAATATAATGTTCCAAAATCATGTGAGCGGTTTCTTCAATTGCCCGATTGGAAACGTTAATTACCAGGCAATGCAATTGATGCATAAGTGACTTGGAATATTCGATTTCTTCCGAAACACATGCTAGTTTTGCATAGCTGGCATCTGATGTTAAACC
Organism: Selenomonadaceae bacterium; assembly: GCA_041669965.1. Taxonomy (GTDB): domain Bacteria; phylum Bacillota; class Negativicutes; order Selenomonadales; family Selenomonadaceae; genus UBA1792. The sequence continues at coordinate 5,085 of JBAYAD010000166.1, read as the reverse complement.
AATTGCCTTGAGTCGCTCGGTACGGATTTCGTTAAGTTTGACTGGATCGACAAGTAAGCCAATAATTTTATGCGGTGGGATGCGAAATAATTCCTCCGGGGGATTGATGTTAAGAACGAGCGGCACATTGGCAACTTTCAGCTGCTTATGTGCCAGATACATACTCAGCGGAGTTTTTGATGTTCGTGACACACCAATGAGTACGATGTCAGCCTTAAGCAGGCCCAACGGACTTTTGCCATCATCGTATTTTACAGCAAATTCAATCGCTTCAATTCGTTTGAAATAGTCATGATTAAGCGTATGTATTAATCCGGGCTGGTTCTTTGGTTCCAGCCCCGAAAGTTTTTGTACTGCCTGCAGCATAGGACCTAAGATATCGATCGTTTCAACTTTATATTTCTGAGCCAGCTGACTAAAAGCTTCTCGCAGGTTTGGCGAAACGAGAGTATGACATGTCAGGGCATGCTGCGCAGCAGCTTCCTGCAAGGTGGCTGCAATTTGTTCGACGGAATCAACATAAGGAACACGAACAATATCAAAATTTTCAAAACCAAATTGGCTGATGGTCGCTCGGACTATGGTTTCGGCTGTATCACCAATTGAATCGGATATGACGTAGATAACAGGTAATGCGGCTATAATGAATCCCTCCTTTTTCCTTCTGCCAGATCAACTAGTAAGCGTGTCAGGTTTGTTTTGGTCAGGCGCCCAATGATTTCACAGGCACGGCCGCCTTCTGGCAAAAGACGGATGACAGGTAAAGCATCCACTTCGTTTTCAATGATTTTTCGGGCGGCACAAACAACAGATTCATTGGGTTCTGTTACAACTAATTTTGCGAAAGGTGTCATAACCATCTGTATTGGTATTTTTGCTAAATCATCACCTGTCCCCAATGAGGCCTTTAATAAATCCTTGCGGGATACAACTCCAATCAAAAGTCCCTGTCCCTCAACGATAAAGACACTTCCCACATCTTCCACAAACATCGTGACAACAGCATCGTATGCATTTGCTGTTGATGGCAGGACAACTGGTATGGATTGTATTTCATGTACTTTTACAGAATTTAATTCTTCGGTAAAAAAGGTCAACAAATTTTTTCCTGTATAAAAATATCCAACTTTGGAACGGGAATCAAGCAAACCGCTCATGACTAAAACAGCCAGATCGGCACGCAGTGCAGCCCTTGTAACATGCATTCTTTCAGCAATTAGCTCGCCGGTTACAGGCCCTTCGTTTTTCGCAATTTCTACAATTGCACGTTGTCTTTCTGTTAATGAAATGTTTAGTCACCTCTTTCAACAGGTATTCCATATCAAGTATAGTTATCATACCATATTTTGTTGAAAAGTTCTCAAAAAAACCATTGCAGCGGTGCTAATTAATGATAAGACGGCTGTTTTACCAGGCGTAGTTTTCTTGTGCTATAAGGCCTTTGCCGGTAAGAGCGTCCATCATAATACGCTGCTCAATTTGTGCTACATTTTTTTTGCTTATGCCAACCATATCCGGATTTACAGAAATTGAGTCGATACCACTGTGAATTAAAAAATCAGTAAACTCAGGATATACACTAGGGGCTTGTCCACAAAGCGAGACGGTTTTTCCATCTTTATGTGCTACATCAATTAAATGACGAACAGCACGCTTAACTGCCAGATTTCGTTCATCAAACAGGTGCGAAATTGTATCGTTGTCACGATCGCAGCCTAACAGCAGCATTGTGAGATCATTCGAGCCAATGGAATATCCATCAACAAATTGATTGAACTGGTCGGCGAGGATTACATTAGCAGGAATTTCTGCCATCAGCCATACCTTGAAATCAGGGCCTCGCTGTAAGCCTTCAGCAGCCATGATGGAAGTGACTTTTCTTGCTTCTTCCACGGACCGGCAAAAAGGAATCATTACGTGAAGGTTGGTTAAGCCGTATTCTTCACGCACTTTTTTAATTGCTTTGATTTCTAATTTAAATGCTTCGGCATATATAGGATCATAATAGCGAGAGGCACCGCGCCACCCCAGCAGAGCACTTGGTTCGTGTGGTTCATAAAGCTCACCACCTTTTAAATTGCGATATTCACTAGATTTAAAATCGCTAAAACGTAACGTTACCGGACGAGGCGACATCGACTGACAAACTTTCCGAATTCCTTCTGCAAGCTGATCGATTGCCTCTTGTGCTCGTCCCTGTTCGATCATATGTAAGGGATGTTCATGAATATATGTAGTCCAGATAAATTCTTCCCGCATCAGACCAATACCATCACAAGGAAGGGTCCTGTATTTTTCGGCTAAATCAGGATCGCCTAGATTCATATAGATTTTAGTTCCGGTAATGGGAAACCGTTCAGCTAAGATCGTGTTTTGCTGTGTGTCTTTTTGCTGATCCGGCTTAATCAAATTACCATTATAAACAATGCCATGCGTGGCATCAACTGTAATCAAAGTGTTGTTTTTGATGGTGATTGTTCCGGCGACACCACAACTTTTGGTGCCAACAATGCAGGGAATACCCAGTTCCCTGCTGACAATAGAAGCATGGCAGGTCATACCTCCGGCATCTGTAACGATTGCTTTTGCTTTTTTCATGACAGGAACCCAGTCGGGGGCGGTCATCTCGGTAATGAGAATTTCGTCTTCTTTAAATTGATCGATCATTGATGGATTGGAAATCACACGTGCAATACCGGATATAAGCCCGGGGCTGGCTGGCATACCTTTGACCAAAACTTCACGCTTATTTGTATCTGTCTGCAGTTCTATTGTTTTTTTTGAAACCGTTTTTTTATTACGCAATGACCAAACTGTTTCAGGCCGGGCCTGTAAAATCCAGAGTTTATCGGTTCGTTCATCAATGCCCCATTCAATATCCATATAACAGCCATAGTGCTTCTCAATTGCCAGTGCATATTTTGTTAGTTCGCCTACTTGGGCGGGTGTAAGAACAGCAGCCTGAATCAAATCAGCGGCAACTGGTTTTTCTTCGCAGCCGCCATCCGGCAGACGAACGTATTGAACCTTTTTTTCATTGATACAATGTTTATCAATTCGCAGTGTTTTCTTGTCAATCAGATAACTATCCGGTGTAACCGTTCCTTGTACAACATATTCACCAAGGCCCCAGGCGCCTTCAATGAGTACGTGCGTGTCATCACCGGTTGCTACATTTACCGTAAACATAACACCAGCGGCTTTAGAAAATACCATCATTTGAATAACAGCACTCAAGGCCACATCCAAATGGTCGAAGCCCTGCTTCGTTCGATAATAAACGGCACGATCCGTAAAAGTTGAAGCATAGCATTCTTTTACTTTTTCGATAACCTCATTTGCTCCGTGAATATTTAAATAGGTTTCCTGCTGCCCGGCAAAGCTGGCATCTGGTAAATCTTCGGCAGTTGCACTAGAACGTACAGCAACAAAAGGTAAAGTCTCGCCTTTTTTTTCACCTAATTTATCATAGGCTTTACAAATAGCAGCAGCTAAATCGGCGGGCATTTCCGCTGACATGATAGCGGTCCTGATTTTTTTGCTGACCTGATGCAGCTGCAAGCCATTTTCTACATCCGTTAATTGAGCTAAAAATTTGGCGATTTTTTTATGTAAGTTATTCTTTTGCATAAAATAACGATACGCATAAGCTGTTGTAGCAAAGCCGTATGGAACAGGCACAGCTGTTTTTGAGGTCATTTCACCAAGTGAAGCTGATTTTCCGCCAACAACATCTACGTCTTTTCGAGTAATTGATTCAAACCAAAGTAATAAAGCAGTGTCCTTTTTCATAGAATCCCTCCATTATTTATAGCATATGCTAATCATATTATTTATGTTATTAGTATACACTAATTAAAATAAATAGCAATGAAATTAAATAAAATTGTTTGTTTTAGCATAAAAAGCAAATGCTTATTGTAAAAATAATCAAATGTCGTATAGTAATAAGTACTAAACTTCCGTTAAGGAAACAATCAATTACTTGACAAAAAAGATGTTTTGGTTTTATACTAATAAAGAATTCAAGTTAGTATTATGCTGATTTTTATAGAAGAACAGATTATGTGTTTGATAAGTATGCAAATAAAAATGTAGAATAAGATATAATTAAATAGTTTTAGCTTTATAGGAGGAGTCTGTCAAAAAGACTCCTCCTATTTGTTTTTTTATGGTAAAAATAGGGGAAATTTAAGGTTTTGTTTTATTAAAGTAGGATGATTTGGGGGAAATTCACCAAAAGCACGGTGGGACTACGATTTATTTACTAAGAATAAGGAGATGATTTAAATTAAAAACAACAGAAAACTTTTTAATTTAAAAAATAATTTTTTATTGCTTACGTTTATTGTCATTGCTGTATCACTGATTGTAACGGACTTTTTGATCAGCAATAAAATAACCGAGATTACATATACTAATTTACAAACAAAAGTAATTGATGTTGCCAATATTGTAGCCAGTACACCTACGGTGATTGATGGCCTTGACGGGCGGGGCGATCAAAGAAATCTTGAGAACTTTGCGCAAAAAATTTCTGCTGGCAGCGGTGTTCGGTTTGTTACTATAATGGATATGAACAAAACAAGGAAGTCTCATCCGGATATAGATAAAATAGGTACTCATTACGAAAATTATGATGCGGATGAGGCTTTTAGGGGAATCGCGAAAACATCCATCGATAATGGTTCCCTGGGACGATCCCTGCGGGCTTTTGCCCCGGTATATACAGCAGATGGAAAACAAGTAGGAGTGGTACTTGTGGGCGTTATGCTGGATGAGGTAACGTCGGCTGTTGCCAAAGCTCGAAGCAACGTTATTTTTGGCAGTATTTGTGGATTGTTAATTGGTATTATTGGTGCTGTGTTTTTAGCAAATCATATAAAAAAATTTACGTTTGGTATGGAACCTTTGGCTGTAGCTAAATTGTTAGAGGAACGGAATGCGATATTATCATCAATTGGTTTTCTGCTGGGTAAACTAAGCCTGGCCCGCGAAGCTGGCGTTAAAATACAGCTGGCAGAGGATTGCTTTGTGCCTGATATGTTTAATACAGACACTGTCCACGATATTATAACCATCATT
>JBAYAD010000165.1:0-5750 GCA_041669965.1 Selenomonadaceae bacterium | reverse complement strand
GGTTGATTACAGAGCTGGCACATGGTCATGGACTTTTGGTGCTGGTAGACGAGGCCCATGGTACACATTTTTATTTTAGTGATAAGCTGCCGGATGCAGCAATGCATATCGGGGCTGATATGGCAGCGGTCAGCATGCATAAGTCAGGCGGGTCATTGACGCAGAGTTCGCTTTTGTTAGTCGGACCGCAGATTCATGCAGGCTATGTACGGCAAATTATAAATTTAACGCAGACAACGAGTGGCTCCTATCTTTTGATGGTGAGTCTTGATATTTCAAGACGTAATCTCGCAATCCGGGGTAACGCATTGTTTGATTCAGTGATTAATCTTGTTGAGTATGCACGTGAAGAAATTAATGCAATTGGCGATTATTATGCATATTCGAAAGAACTTGTGAATGGTGATTCTATCTATGATTTTGATATAACGAAGCTGTCAATCTTCACGCGTCCTATCGGGTTAGCAGGCATTGAAGTTTACGATATCCTTCGTGATGAATACGATATCCAGACAGAGTTCGGTGATATTGCAAATCTTCTGGCCTATGTGTCAGTGGGTGATCGACCAAAAGATATTGAAAGGCTTGTTTCTTCGCTGTCGGAGATACGGCGGAATTATCGTAAGGATCGTTCGGGGATGCTTGCGGCTGAGTATATTAATCCGCAGGTTATCTGCGGACCGCAGGAGGCATTTTACGCGGCGAAAGAGTCTTTGCCGATTAAAGATACGGTTGGCAGGGTGTGCAGCGAGTTTGTCATGTGCTATCCCCCTGGAATACCGATTCTTGCACCAGGTGAGCTTATTACGGGTGAAATTCTTATCTATATTGCATATGCCAAGAAAAAAGGCTGCTCAATGACAGGGCCGGAGGATATGGATATTGAACGTTTGAATGTCATGAAAGGAGATCTTTGATATGGAACTTTGGTTTACGGAAAAACATACACCTTATGTTGATTTTTCGATAAAAGTTGACAGGCAGCTTTATTCGGGGAAAAGTGAATTTCAGCGTATTGATATTTTTGATTCAAAAGAATTTGGTCGGTTTTTAACACTCGATGGTTATATGATGCTTACGGAAAAAGATGAGTTTATCTATCATGAAATGATTGTTCATGTGCCGATGTGCGTACATTCATCGGCAAAGCGTATTCTTGTTATCGGTGGTGGTGACGGTGGTACCGTACGGGAGCTTTTGCGCTATCCGACCATAGAACATATTGATCTCGTGGAAATTGATGAACTTGTCGTTGAAATTTGCAAGAAGTATTTACCGCATACCGCGGGCTGTCTGGGTGATCCGCGTATTCATTCCTATTATGAGGATGGTCTTAAATTTATTCGTCATTGCGAAAACGAATACGATCTCATTATTGTCGATTCAACGGATCCGTTTGGTCCCGGCGAAGGACTTTTTACAAAGGAATTCTATGGTAATTGTTATAAGGCACTACGAGAAGATGGTATCATGGTCAATCAGCATGAAAGCCCATTCTATAAAGAGGATGCTTATGCCATGCAGCGCGCACATAAGCGTATTGTTGAGTCATTTCCTATAAGCCGTGTATATCAGGCTCATATTCCGACGTATCCATCGGGCCACTGGCTTTTTGGTTTTGCATCAAAGAAGTATCATCCAATTAAGGATGCAAACTGGGTCAAGTGGAATGCGCTGGGGTTGAAGACGCGTTACTATAACACGCAGCTGCATGCAGGATCGTTTGCACTGCCAAACTATGTGGAGGAAATGTTGTGCGATGTTGAATAAAAATGTAGAAACTTTTTTAGGTTGCGAGGGTGATTATAAAGCTGCACGTATTGTATTGTTTGGTGCGCCATTCGATTCGACAACGTCCTATCGTCCAGGAACTCGCTTTGCGAGCCGTACGATGCGTGCAGAGTCATATGGACTTGAAACTTATAGTCCCTATCAGAACCTTGACATGGAAGATACAGCTGTCTTTGATGGTGGTGATCTTGAACTTTGTTTTGGTGATACGGGGAAGGCATTGTCTTCCATTCATGATTTTACGGCAGAGGTTATTGCTGATGGAAAAATGCCGCTGATGATTGGGGGAGAACATCTTGTAACGCTTGGTGCGGTCCGGGCTGTTTTTGAGAAATATCCCGATCTGCATATTATTCACTTTGATGCGCATACTGATCTGCGCGAGGAATATCTTGGTGCACGGTTGTCACATGCAACGGTCTTAAAGCGTGTATGGGAAATGGTTGGCGATAACCATATTTTCCAGTTTGGAATTCGTAGTGGTGAGCGTGATGAATTTCGCTGGGCAAAGAAGCATACGAGCTTACAGATGTTTAACTTTGATGGCTTGGAAGCTGTCATTGCACAACTTGCGGGTAAACCAGTCTATTTTACACTTGATCTCGATATACTTGATCCGTCTGTGTTTCCGGGAACGGGGACACCGGAAGCAGGTGGTGTAAGTTTCATTTCACTGCTGGACGCCATACTGAAAGTTACAAAGCTCAATATTGTTGGCTGTGATATGAATGAGCTTTCGCCAGTCTATGATCAGAGTGGAGCATCGACAGCAGTTGCTCTGAAGTTACTGCGTGAGCTTTTGCTGAGTCTTGAACGTCCTTATATTGAAGGACCATTCATGGTATAAGTAAAAAGATAAAGTTTATAATAAATAAGGGAGGCTTTTTATAAATGGGAAAAGCATTGATTATTGGTTGTGGTGGAGTTGCGAGTGTTGCAATACACAAATGTTGTCAAAACAGTGAGCTGTTTGAAGAAATCTGTATTGCCAGCCGGACAAAGAGCAAATGTGATGCACTTAAGAAAAAACTGGAAGGTGGCAGGACGAGGATAACAACGGAACAGGTCGATGCAGATCATGTTGATGAACTTGTAAAGCTTATCAACAAGGTCAAGCCCGATGTTGTGCTAAATCTTGCACTGCCGTATCAGGATCTTACGATCATGGATGCATGCCTGGAAACAAAGACAAATTATGTAGATACGGCGAATTATGAACCAGTCGACACGGCGAAGTTTGAATATAAATGGCAGTGGGCTTACAGAGAACGTTTTGAGAAGGCAGGTATTACAGCGCTTCTTGGCAGCGGGTTCGATCCGGGTGTAACGGGTGTATTTAGTGCCTATGCAATGAAGCATGAGTTCGATGCAATCAACTATATTGATATTCTTGATTGCAATGACGGTGACCACGGTTATCCATTTGCCACGAACTTTAATCCGGAAATTAACATCCGTGAGGTATCAGCCAAAGGAAGCTATTGGGAAAAAGGAAAATGGATTGAAACGGAGCCAATGGAGATAAAGAGTGTCTATAATTTTCCAGAAATTGGTAAAAAAGATATGTATCTGCTCCATCATGAAGAACTCGAATCTCTTGGCCTCAATATTAAAGGCATCAAGCGTATTCGTTTTTATATGACATTTGGGCAGAGTTACCTTACACATCTCAAATGTCTGGAAAATGTTGGCATGACATCAATTGTTCCAATTGATTTCGAAGGTAAGAAAATTGTACCACTTCAGTTTCTCAAGGCGGTATTACCAGATCCGGCAAGTCTTGGTCCACGTACAAAAGGTAAGACAAATATTGGCTGTATCTTTCGTGGGAAGAAGAACAATAAGGAGAAGAGCTACTATCTTTACAATGTTTGTGATCATCAGGAATGTTACAAGGAAGTTGGTTCACAGGCGATTTCCTATACGACAGGTGTACCAGCAATGATTGGAGCTATGCTCGTTATGACAGGGAAGTGGAATAAGCCGGGAGTGCATAATATTGAGGAGTTTGATCCTGATCCGTTTATGGACGCACTTAACAAGTGGGGTCTGCCGTGGAAAGAAAGTTTTCAGCCGGAAATGGTGGATTGAGTATGGTACTAAACGATAAAAAGGAATGGCAGGAGGTTCCAACCCCGTGCTATGTTATTGATGAAGTAGTACTTAAAAAAAATTTGGCAATACTTGATAAAGTGCAGAAGGCAACTGGCTGTCATATTCTTCTTGCGCAGAAGGCTTTTTCCATGTATCATTTTTATCCGCTCATTGGCAAATATCTTGCGGGGACTGCGGCCAGTGGTCTTTATGAGGCGCGGCTTGCACATGAAGAAATGCCATCAGAGAAGGAAAATCATATTTTTTCACCAGCTTATTGCGCTGATGAGTTCGATGAAATTGTAGAGATTTGCGATCACATCATTTTTAATTCTTTTTCACAGTGGGAAAAGTTTGGACCAACAGCACTTGCAAAAGGAAGGGACTGCGGCATTCGTATTAATCCGGAACATTCGACGCAGGATCATGCAATTTATGATCCGTGTGCACCGGGATCACGCCTTGGTACAACACTGGAAAATTTTGTACCGGAAAAGCTTAAAGGTCTTACGGGACTCCATTTTCATACGCTATGCGAGCAGAATTCCGATGCGCTGGAAGAAACGATCGCGGCGGTTGAAAAAAAGTTTGGCAGGTACCTCCATCAGATGAAATGGATAAATTTTGGTGGAGGTCATCATATCACACGTGATGATTATGATCGTTTGCGTCTGGAGAAGTGTATTTATCATATGCAGAAAACTTACGATCTCGAGGTTTATATCGAGCCGGGCGAGGCGGTTGCACTTAATGCTGGCGTTCTTGTATCAACAGTGCTTGAAATTATTGACAATGGAAAAAAAATTGCAATTCTCGATACGTCGGCGGCCTGTCATATGCCAGATGTTATTGAGATGCCCTATCGTCCAGTGGTGATTGGCGGCGGTGAGCCGGGCGAAAAAAAATATTCCTATACGTTTGGTGGACCAACGTGTCTTTCGGGTGATGTTATTGGAACGTATTCTTTTGATGCACCCTTGCAAATTGGTGATCGTATTGTTTTTTGTGATATGGCAATATATTCGATGGTGAAGAATAACACGTTTAATGGTATGAAACTGCCTTCTATAATTGCAGTCGATGAAGAGCGTCACTGGAAAATTATAAAAAAATTTGGTTATGAAGATTTCAAATGCCGACTATAAGAATAGTATAAGAAAAAAGGGATGCTGCAGAAAATGCGCATTCCTTTTTTGCGATTAGAAAAGTAGTAACGTATCGTATGTATTTTTTGCAGGAGAAGAAGGTGTGTATCGCGAAATATATAGAACTATGTGAGAATTTTGAGGTGATATTATAGTATGCAGAAAAGATATAAAGCGACCGGAGCACTGCTTGTGAGTGTGGCAGGATTTATTTTTACTTATCCATATGCAAGTGCGGGTTTTAGCGGGGGGCTTGTTAATAACGGCTTTTTGGCGGCAATGATCGGAGGCTTGGCGGATTGGTTTGCAGTGACAGCACTTTTTCGTAAGCCGTTGGGAATTTCGTATCATACACAAATTCTTGTTCGCAATCGTAAACGAATTATGGATGCAATCGTTGATTTTGCCAGTGATGATCTTTTGAACTCGACAAATATTATGAAGGTGGTTCATAAGCAGGATACAGCGCAAATGATTGTGAACTATTTGGAAAATAAGGATGGACGCGATAAACTAAAATGCATTATGGATGCGCTTCTTACCGATGTGGTCCGGAAGCTGGATACACAGTGTATTGGAAGGGAATTGGATAAGGTGGTGCGGCGTAGTTTGGATGACCTTTCTTTAGCAGAGACCGTATGGCAGATTATACAGAAGTCTCTAAAGCAGGGATATGCAGATGACATGGTCTTTTTCCTGTTGGAAATAGCAAAACGAAGT
>JBAYAD010000164.1:0-5754 GCA_041669965.1 Selenomonadaceae bacterium | reverse complement strand
GAAGATTCCATTTGGAACACAGCCCCTGTATTTCCATCACAAAGCATTTTTGACGTTGCTTCATCTTCAAGTGGTATATGCTCAATATCAATGTCAATGCCACGGCTTTTCTTAATATTCTCCAGCGCATTACTAATGACCGTAAGCGTTCTAAGCCCCAAAAAGTCCATCTTTAAAAGTCCAAGTTCTTCGACATGATCCTTATCATACTGCGTCACCAGTGTACCATCTGAAACCTGCACCGGCACATAATCTGTAAGCGGATTACGTGCAATAACGACACCAGCGGCATGCGTCGATGAGTGGCGCGGAAGACCCTCGACATCACGTGCGAAATCAATAAGACGTTTTACCATAGGATCGTTCTTATAGAGTTCCTGCATATCTGCATTTTTGAGTGCCTTATCCAGGGTAATACCAAGCTCTGCCGGTATCATTTTCGCTACACGGTCAACATCAGCATATGGCATATTGAGAACACGTCCGACATCGCGAATCGCTCCTTTTGCTGCCAATGTACCAAATGTAACGATCTGAGCCACATGATCCTCGCCATAACGTCGCTTTACATACTCAATAACTTCTTCACGCCGTATATAGCAAAAATCAATATCGATATCCGGCATGGTTACACGCTCTGGATTCAAAAAACGTTCAAACAACAAATCATATTTGAGTGGATCAATATTCGTAATACCAAGAACATACGCAACAATACTACCTGCAGCTGAGCCGCGCCCTGGCCCAACGGCAATGTTCTGACTGCGCGCATAGTTGATAAAATCCCATACGATAAGGAAATAACTATCATAACCCATTTTATGGATAATTCTTAGCTCATATTCAAATCGTGTTTTCACATCTTCTGTTATTTCATTATAGCGTGAAGGAAGCTTTTCTTCACACAGTTTTCGTAGATAAGCTTCATCCGTCATTCCCGTCGGCAATGGAAAGTTTGGTAAATGAAGATGCCCAAACTCAAAATCAACATTACAGCGTTCAGCAATTTTTACTGTATTTTCCATTGCCCCATTATAAGAATCAAAAAGATCTGCCATCTCTTTAGGAGACTTTAAATAAAACTCATCACTAGGGAACTTCATACGTGCTTCGTCATCAATGGTTTTACCCATTTGAATGCAGAGCAGCACATCATGAAATGCACTGTCCTCACGCTTTATATAGTGAAGATCATTCGTTGCCACAAGTCCAACACCGTGACTATTTGCAAGGTTTACGAGTCCTTCATTTACTTTCTTTTCCTCCGGCATCCCATGATTCTGGATTTCTAAAAAGAAATTATTTTCACCAAAAATATCGATGTATTCAGCAACAAGCTCATTTGCGCGCTCATAGTTATCGCGAAGAATCATCTGTGGGATCTCACCTGCAATGCATGCACTAAGACAAATAATCCCCTTATGATATTGCCGCAGGATCTCTTTATCAACTCGTGGTTTATAATACATTCCTTCTATATTTGCCAAAGAGACAAGCTTTACAAGATTACGATACCCTTCATCGTTTTCCGCAAGTAATATAAGATGATAATACCTTGTACCATCGACCTCAAAAGTATCGTGACGCGACTTTGGTGCAAGATAGACCTCACAGCCAATAATCGGTTTTATGCCTTCTTTTTTTGCTTCTTTATAAAAATCAATAACACCATACATTGATCCATGATCTGTAATAGCAATCGATTTCATGCCCAATGCCTTTGTTGCAGCAATAAGGTCTTTGATGCGGCTTGCTCCATCCAATAAGCTGTATTCTGTATGTACGTGAAGGTGCACATATTCTATTTCCCGATTATTTTCTATACACATAGCATCCTCCATAGCCAAATTATTCTTTAAATATTATATCATACTCTACTCAAAGCGCAGACTTCTTTTTCTTTACTTTATTATTTAAAGAAAAATTGTTATACTTATTATCGATCTAATTTTTAAAAGAGGTGTAAACTATATTGATTCGTATTGGAATTCTTCAATTAACACAAAATTTAGATGATGCTGTTGACGGCTTTAAACAAGAACTTGAAAAACTTAACATTGCCGCAACATTTATCTACAAAAATGCCGATGGGAATGTGCCCCTGTTATCAAAACTTGCACAATCCCTGCATGATAATCATGTCGATCTCATTTTTGCCTGTTCAACACCATCAGCACTCGCTGCTAAAGCCCTAAACGGTAAGATACCTGTTATCTTCACTCCCGTCTTTGATCCCATAAGTACAGGCCTTATCGACACAATGTCTGCGCCTGGTGGCAAAGTTACAGGAATGAGTGGTATGGTCAATGCTGCAGACAAGGTTTCTTTTCTTAAGCAGCTTTTGCCAACCGCTAAAAAAGTTGCTATGCTTGTCCCTACTGAAGATCAAAACACACAGATTGAGGCAGCAAACTTCCGCATAGCCGCAAAAAACAATATTGAGCTGCAAGAAATTTTTATAAACGAGCAAACAGAAATCTCACTGCTCAGTGAAAAACTCACAGATGATCTCGATGCACTGTTTTTGCCGATTGGACGTATCCTGGAAGAGAATTTCTCCAGTATTGCCTACTATGCAGACGCTGCCGGTATACCAATTATTGCTTCTCATGCACCAAATGTGAGTATGGGTGCTCTCGGCGCACTTTGCGCAAATCATACAACCCTCGGTGAAGCCTGTGCGAAACAGGTAAAAGCAATTTTCATAGATGGGAAAAATCCAAAAGATATTCCAGTTGGCATACAGGCGGAACCAGATATTTTACTCAATGCTTTTGTTGCTGAAAATCTCGCCATTTCATTACCAGCCGATCTTTTGGTAAAAGCCAAAGAAATATTCAATTGATTAAATTCTACTTAATAAGGAGTTAAACTATGATACTAAACCATAAATCTGTAGAACTACTTGCACCAGCTGGTACCTGGGATGCCCTTGTCGCTGCTATCGATGCAGGCGCAGATGCCGTCTATCTCGGTGGAAAGCACTTCAACATGCGTATGCATCGTACTGATACAAACTTTGATGATAAACTGCTTAAGGAAGCCATCGACTATGCCCATGCTCATCATGTCCGTCTTTATGTTACACTAAACAATCTTATCAGCGATCAAGAAATCAAGCCATTGCATCATTACCTTACTTACTTGAATGAAATCCAACCAGATGCACTTCTCGTACAGGATCTCGCTGTACTTGAGCTTGTTCGTGAACTCAATATTTCTATCCCATTACACACATCTGTTATGATGAACACCCATAATGAACATGCCATCAATAAACTAAAGAAATATGGCATTACACGCATTGTTGTCGGACGCGAAATGACACTTTCCGAGCTTTCTCTTTTCAAAGAACGTACAGGCATTGAGGTTGAATACTTTATGCATGGTGATATGTGTATTTCCGAAAGCGGCCAGTGCCTGCACTCTGGTGTTATTTTCGGACAAAGTGGCAACCGCGGGCGCTGTCTCAAACCATGTCGTTGGGCTTATAGCCTCATTGATGAAGCCACTGGTGAAACTCTCGATAAAAAAGGAAGCGGCCCATACAAACTTGCGCTCAAAGATATGTGCATGTATCGCAATATTCCTGAACTTATACAGGCTGGCGTCCATTCCTTTAAAATTGAAGGACGTATGCGTACCCCTGATTTCGTTCACCGTATTGTTACCACATATCGTAAAGCCATTGACAGCTATATTAAGGACCCAAATGGTTACCATACAAATGAAACCGATTGGAAAGAACTATATAAAAATCGTTCACGTGACTTTACGACAACCTTTGCCCTTGGCAAACCAGGTGCTGAAGCTATTGGCTTTACCGGTAAACGTGAACCACGCTTCTTTAGTCAGGCAGTAAAAGAAGCAGGCCTTTCTGATAAAATCATTAATACTGAACGTGCCATTAATGCTGAGCCTGTTCCTAAACGTATACTCTCCGTCCGTGTTGCTGACCTTGCATCTGCTAAAGCTGCCTGCGAAAACGGCGCTGATAAAATCTATGTCGGCGGCGAAGCCTTCCGCCCATATCGTCCATGGTCACTCAATGACATCAAACAATCTCAGGAAATCACAAGCAAAACTGGCACAAAGCTTATCATTACTACCCCACGCACAACCAGACACCGCGAATGCGGTGAACTTGAACAGTTCTTTACAGAACTAAATAAAATAAACCCAGACGGTATCATGGTCAGTAATCTTGGTTCCCTCAAATTAGCAAGATCTCTTACAAATCTGCCAATACAGGCCGATGTTTCTTTTAATACATTTAATCACTTAAGTGCACAATTTCTTGGTCATAACGATGTCATTATGGCAACCGCATCACTTGAAGCTTCTTTCGAACAAATACGTGACCTTATTGAAAAATCGACGCTGCCAATTGAACTCATCATCCATGGTGCAACAGAATCAATGATCTGCGACTACAATATTGCTGGCATGGCACTTGGCGGATTTGATCCACTGACAAATCCGGATTTCTGCGACCGCCACTATGCGCTTCTGGATACAGCTAATGAAGTGCATCCGCTTCGTATAGATCAATATGACCGGACGCACATTCTTTTCGCTAAGGACCTCTGCCTGCTGCCATATCTTAGTAAACTAAACGGTGCTGCTTCCTATCGTATTGAAGCCCAGCATTACACCCCAGAGTTCACAGCACTTGTAACAAAAATCTATCGCAGTGAACTTGATCATATCAATAATAATAAAAATTATACCTTTGACAAAGCTGCTCTTGATGCATTAAAGGAAAACAGCCCGCGTGAACTTGGTATTGGCGCTTACCGCTATCGCATTTCCCGTTAAACAAAAAAGAGGAGATTTTTCTATGACACAATATATAGGGCCAAAAGCCATTATTGAAAAAAAGCACAGGTATATTATGCCTTGCCTATCACATTTTTACAAAGATCCAAAGCAGTTCGTCCGTGGCTCTATGCAATATCTCTATGACAGTGAAGGAAAAAAATATCTTGACTGCTTTGCTGGTGTTTCCGTCATAAACTGTGGCCACTGCAATCCTGAAATCACAAATAAAATCTGTGAACAAGTTAAGACTCTTCAGCATGTATGCAACGTTTACCTTACGGAAAACTTTGTCATGCTGGCCGAAAAACTTGCAGATATAACTCCCGGTTCCCTGCAAAAATCATTTTTCTGCTCGACCGGAACCGAAGCTAACGAGGGTGCTGCACTGCTTGCTTCCATTTACACGAATAACAGTGAATATATTTCACTGCGTAACGGCCTGCATGGCCGTACAAAGCTCACGATGAGTCTTACAGGGATTGGTATGTGGCGTACAGATCCAAATCCTGTCGGCGGTATCCATTTTGCACCAAACGCCTACTGCTATCGCTGCCCGCTTGATAAACATTATCCGGAATGTGACCTCGCCTGTGCCAACGCCGTCGAAGATATTATCAAGACAGCGACCTCTGGCCATCCCGCTGCATTTTTTGCAGAAGCAATTCAAGGCAATGCCGGTATCATTACTCCCCCCAAAGGCTATTTTAAACGTGTTAAGGAAATTCTTGAGGCACATGGAACACTTCTTGTCATAGATGAAGTGCAGACTGGCTTTGCCCGTACCGGCAAAATGTTTGCCATTGAAAATTATGATATTGTTCCGGATATCATGACCATTGCTAAGGCCCTTGGCAATGGCACACCGATTAGTGCCTTTATCTCTACAGCAAAAATCGCCGATACCTATACCCAGCCAGGCGCCTCGACACTGGG
>JBAYAD010000163.1:0-5837 GCA_041669965.1 Selenomonadaceae bacterium | reverse complement strand
CAGTGGATACAGCATCTCAGCTTATGGGGACGATGGGGGCATCCTTTACGGCATTGTCTGCATTTTCTTTTATGGTGTTTGCGCAGCTTTACACGCCATGCATGACAGCACTTGGCACGATAAAGAAAGAAACGGGTAAATGGAAATGGGTATTGTTTGCGGCAAGTTATACGTTTGCAGCTGCCTGGATTGTTTCACTGCTTGTTTATCAAGTTGGAAGCCTTATGGGGTTTGGGTCATAAAATCTGTGCAAGAGAAAACAAATAAATGTTTTTAAAATACAAGGAGTGATTTGTATGACAGGAATGATAGCGACGTACATTATAGCAGGGGTGGTAGCAGTCTTTTTTTGTTTGGGTCTTTGGAAAATCTATAAAAGCTTTTTTCGTGGTGAAAGTGATTGCTGCGGCAGTGGCTGCAATGGTTCATGTGGCCATAGTACTTGTGGGAAAAAATAAAAGACAAGCATATAATGATTTTTGTTTTATAATCCCCATCGATACAGAAATGTGTGTCGATGGGGATTTTCTTTATAAAAAGATTCACAATTCTGTTTAAATGAATATACTATAGTTTAAAGTTATGATAGAATGGAAGTAAGTATTTTGTGGGGTGAGTTATATGGAGTTTCGACAATTGGAATATTTTCATACAATTAGTAAATTGGAAAATTTTACACGTACAGCTGAGGTGCTGCATGTTTCGCAGCCTTCGGTGACAAAGGCAATCAAAGCACTTGAGTCTGAGCTGAAGCTGACGCTTATTGACAGGAGCCAGAAGCATGTCACATTGACGCCGGAAGGAAGAGCGTTTTTACTTCATGCAGAAAAGATTCTTTGGGATATAGATGAAGCAAAACGGGACATGATGCGCTTTCAGACAAATGAACAGGGCACAGTTCACTTTGGCGTACCGCCAATGGTAGAAGCATATCTTTTCCCAGATCTTTTTACCAAGTTTAAGAAGGCATATCCTAATATTAATCTTGATGTTAGAGAGTATACAGAGTCAGTAGAAGTAGGTAACAAGATTGAGTCGGGTGAGCTGAATTTGGGTATTATCCTTGGAGATAAGGAAACTACAGATCATTCAATTCTCATTATGAAGGATCAAATGAGTCTCTGCGTAAATCCGGATCATTTGCTTTTACAGAAGGAAAGCGTGAATTTTAGTGAGCTGAAAAATGAAAAATTTATTGTGCAGCAGCCCAATACATATCAGTATAAGGGTCTTTATGCCCGTTGTGTGGAAAATGGTTTCACACCGGATATTTTATTGTGTACGTCACAACTCAAAACAATCAAACAGCTTGTAGCGAATAAAGTTGGTATCTCTCTTTTGCCAGACTTTGTCACACGAACAGAGACGATTTTTAGACGTATTCCTATTACGCCGCCATTTTCCGTTTATATTTATCTAATATGGAGTCCGAATAAGTGTCTGTCACAGGCCGGAACGAATTTTGTTGAGTTTATGAGAAAGTACATTAAAAATGGAGGTTTTTGAGGCGTTTTTCAGTAGCGATACAGATGAAAAAGGGGGTATGATGAGTGGAACTGGCTATTGTAGGAACTGGTGGTATTGTAAAAGAAGCACTTGAAGCGTTGAAGGAGGTACAGGGAGTTCATTGTCTGGCGATCTATGGCAGGGAACATAGTCGGGATAAAGCGGAAGAACTTGCGGGTAAGTATGATATTTCACAGATTTACACAGATTATGAGGAGCTTTTACAGAATAAGAAGATTGAGTTTGTTTACATCGGTCTCGTGAATAGTGCACATTATAATTATGCGAAACAGGCACTTCTGGCAGATAAGAATGTCATTGTGGAAAAACCACTTACTTCAACATACGCAGAAGCTGTTGAACTTGTCCAATTAGCACAGGAAAGAGCATTGTTTCTCTTTGAAGCAATGACACTTCTGCATATGCCTAATTTTACGGTGATAAAAGAAGCTCTGTCAACGGTGGGAAAGCTTCGTCTTGTTCAGTGCAATTACTCTCAGTATTCAAGTCGTTATGATACGTATAAAAAAAGTGTCGTGCTGCCAGCATTTTCTCCGCAGCTTTCGGGTGGAGCATTGTATGATATTAACATTTATAATTTGAATTTTGTTGTGGGTCTTTTTGGTCGTCCGTTTAATGTAAGCTATGTTGCAAATATGGGGTTCAACGGTATTGATACTTCAGGAACGGCAATCCTGCGCTATGATGATTTTTTTGCTGTATGTACAGGAGCAAAGGATTCGGCAAGTCCCGGCTTTTTACTGATTCAGGGAGAAGATGGCTATATTCGTGTTGAAGGTGCATCGAATCTGTTGCAATCGGTTGAGATTGCAACTGGAGAGATTGTTGTGAAAAAAAATATGAATTTGTATACACATCGTATGGTTCATGAGTTTATTGCATTTAATCAAATCTATGAAAAAAATGATAAACAGGCGATGACCTCATATATGCAGATATCTTTGAATGTAATTTATACAGCTGAACAAGCACGCAAAACTGCGGGGATTCATTTTGCTGTCGACAAGATATAAGCATAAAATGAAAAAAGCTTTTGCAAAGCCGATTTTATTATCGGTATAAGCAAAAGCTTTTTTGTGCATTATTGCATTTTGTTTTTTAGATCGCTAAAAAAGGAGTCTGTCATGCGGCTGAAAACACCATAAGGATCATCGGAGTTGTCACGGACACGTTCTTCTTCACGAGAAAAAATAACTTTGTTTGTTTTAGCGTTAAAAACATCGAAGCGCAGACGGACAACTGCTGTAGTTACGGTTGCATCGGGTACATAGACGGGAATCGTGTACGTGTGTGTGATGTCACGTGTCCTTCCGTTGGAATCAGTGTAATGGTCAGTTGTTGTTTGATTTTGCCATGTTGTATGTGCGGGAACAATATACGAACCGATTTTGTAGGATAGCAAATGTGTTTCTACGTAGATATCAACAAAATGAGACATGTTTTCGGCGAAAAGCGTAGTTGCTTTTTCTGAATCGGTTTTTTTTAAGGTATCAAGATCGATGGATTGTTCCAGAGATATTTTTCGATCGAGTTGTTCAGCTGAAAATGTTATGTAGGTTGGTTTTGTCGATTTTTTTATATATTCGTCGGCAAGCTTTCGGGCGATGATATCATTGGATAAATTTACCTGACTAAAATCAAGATCATAGATAAGAGCAGAGCGAATAGTCTTGAAATTATAAGTATTGTCACTCCAATCTGTTTTTTCTGCAGATACGGTTGGCATCACAAAAAATAATAAGGCAATAAGGTATATCGGCAATAAATATAGTTTTCGCATAAGAATCCTCCCTTGAATTTGTAATTTCTTTTATTATAGCATAAAGTCGTATGACAGCCTATAACAAATGAAAATTCTAAAAATATATAAAGAAGACTGCGCATATTGAAATAAATCGATGGTGTATCCAAAGCAGGAGTTTATCACAGAGAGTGATGATATAGATAATTATTGTGATTGAAGCAGCAATACTCATGGTTTGGTTTATCCGTAGGAACTTCTTATTTGATCCATTTTCCGTAAAAAAGGTACAAAAAGGAAAAGTTTTTTGCTATAACAAAAAAGACTTGGATTTCTCCAAGTCTCTTGTATTCATGATTGGTCGGGATGACAGGATTCGAACCTGCGACCTCATCGTCCCGAACGATGCGCGCTACCAAACTGTGCTACATCCCGACAACATCTAATATTATACTATATTGAATTTAAAAAAGCAACCAAATTTTTACAGGATGTTTTTTGCAAAATTTATGTATAAGTTTTTTGTGTATACATTTTTCGGAGAATACTTTACAATAGATATGTATATAATTAAAAAATTTACTAAATGTGATGTTATTCTTAAGGAGCGAATGTTTTATGTTGGAGCTTAAAAATGTATCTTTTGAGGTGCAGGATGAAAAAGGCCAGAAGAAAATTTTAAAAGATATTCAGCTAAAAATTGATGATAAGAAATTTGTTGTAATTACGGGACCGAATGGTAGTGGTAAGTCAACTTTGGCAAAACTTATTGCTGGTATTGAGAAACCGACAGGCGGGCAGATCTTTTTTAATGGCGAGGATATTACTTCATGGGATATTACAAGGCGGGCGCGGGCTGGTATCAGCTTTGCTTTTCAGCAGCCGGTACGTTTCAAGGGTATTACGGTAAAGGATCTTATTAGTCTTGCTTCCGACAACAACAAACTAAGTACAAATGATGTTTGCAAGTATCTTTCCGAGGTTGGCCTTTGTGCAATGGACTATGTGAATCGTGAAGTCGATGCATCATTGTCGGGTGGTGAGCTTAAGCGTATTGAAATTGCTACAATTATTGCACGGCAGGTGACAAGACTGGCGGTATTCGATGAACCAGAGGCAGGTATTGATCTTTGGAGCTTTCACAAGCTTATCCGTGTATTTGAAAAAATGCATAAGGAACAGCAGCGTTCAATCCTTATTATTTCGCATCAGGAACGTATACTGAATATTGCCGATGAGATTGTTCTTATTGCCGATGGGGTTGTCAGGAAAATTGGTACGAAAGAGGAGATTTTGCCAGAGCTTATAAATGTTGAGGGTGGTTGTGATTTCTTTAAGGAAGATGGTGCGAAATGATGGATGAAATTCAGAAGAATTTATTAGAAAAGATAGCGGACCTTCATGGTGTACCGGCTGGGGCTTATAATATTCGTTCGAACAGCCAAAGTATTGGTCGTGTCTCAACCGAGAATATCGAGATTACACCAAAAGTGAATAAAGAAGGCATTGATATCTGCATCAAGGCAGGTACGAAGAACGAGTCTGTACATATTCCGGTCATCATGGATAAGTCCGGGCTTAAGGAACTTGTATATAATGATTTTTATATTGGCGAAGGTGCTGATGTCACGATTGTTGCTGGCTGTGGTATACATTGCAGCGGTGATGATGGTTCTGAGCATGATGGAATTCATACGTTTTATGTTGGTAAAAATGCACGGGTGAAATATATCGAAAAGCATTATGGTGAAGGTGATGGACTGGGCGAGCGCATTATGAACCCAACGACTATTGTTGAGATCGATGATGGTGGCTATATGGAAATGGAAACAACACAGATCCGCGGTATCGACTCGACAAAGCGTGAAACAAAGGCGACGCTCAAAAAAAATGCTGTGTTTGTTGTAAAGGAAAAGCTTCTCACACATGGCAAGCAGTTTGCGGAAACAGGCTTTGAGGTTGAGCTGGATGGTGAAAATTCAAGTACGAATGTTGTATCGCGTTCTGTAGCGCGTGATGTATCAAAGCAAATATTTCTTGCAAAGATTCATGGCAACAATAAGTGTCATGGACATTCGGAATGTGATGCAATCATTATGGATGGAGCGAATATTTCGGCAATACCAGAAATAAAGGCAAATCATGTCGAAGCTAATCTTATTCACGAAGCTGCTATTGGAAAAATTGCCGGGGAACAGCTTATCAAGCTCATGACACTTGGTCTGACGGAAAAAGAGGCCGAAACACAGATTATTAATGGGTTTTTGAAATAAATATAAGATGTGGCATTTTTAAACCGCCATGAATAATTCGGGTTTATGAAAGAACTAGACAAATTAAAAGAATACGGGTAAAGTGAAATAAAAAGTGCAGAGAAGTCGAGAGATTTTATCTGCACTTTTTTATGGATAATCAGCAAAGAAATAAGAATGTTGGAGGCAAGCAGCATGAAAAAAATTACGATACTGGTGCCATGCTATAATGAAGAACTTACAGTACAGATTTTTTATGAAAAACTGCAGAGCGTATGGAAACAGTTTGATGATGCGTATATGCTCGAACTGCTCTT
>JBAYAD010000162.1:0-5887 GCA_041669965.1 Selenomonadaceae bacterium | reverse complement strand
CTTTTCATAGCCAACATTAAAGTCAAACTTTTCATTGGCACTTCCAGAAACCCGGATACTTCGATTCCAGGTACGATTGCTGCCCCCAGATACAGCTAAATTTGTTTTTATCTCACCCGGCTTGCCTTTGCCTGATTTGGTAATAATATTGATTACACCCGCCACCGCATGGCCTCCATAAAGTGAAGAACTTGCGCCACGTACAATCTCAATGCGCTCAATTTCTTCAATAGGGAATGTATCCCAGGCGATACCACCGTCAAAGGATGTATTGACCTGCTGTCCATTATAAAGCACCAAAATATTTTTGCTGCCAAAACCGCGCAGGCTGATGCCATCCTTGGTTTCTGCTGTCGGCGCCATGTAGATTCCGGTTTCATTTTGCAGGATTTCACGCACACTGCTCACATGACGTTTTTTAATGTCAGCAGCCGTAATGACGGTGACGCTTGCCGGCACATCTTTTACCTTTTCTTCTACCTTCGTTGCAGTGACCGTAACATCGTCCAAAGTATACGAATCCAGCACCTCAGCTGTTTTTTGTACAGCTTTCTGTCCACTTGTCTGTTGTGCTGCATCTTGCGCTGCAGCAGTTGCAGAAGCTGTGACAGTCAAAGCGGCCAGCACCATGACGGTCACATTTTTTTTCTTAAAATCCATTTTTATAACTCTCCTCTTCAAGAAATTTAAATAAACAACTAGGATAAATTTCCAGCAACAATTTCACCGCAACAAAAAAATCTGCATGCGGACCACTCTTCTAAGAGCATCGCAAACAGATTTAGGAACAAAAAAACCGGCTAAAAAAACAGCCGGAGATATACAACATGACAGCTTACAGCCAGTCATAGCATGCTCTCCTCCCCATCGCTCGCAGGTGTAAGCGCCATTCGACGCTAACGGTGATGCTGAAACAGGCAGTTCTCCTGGCTTAGGTTCATTGTTTTTTTACGTCTTCCCAGGGCTTTTACCCCAGTGACATCATATCTGTAAAAAGACTCCCCTTACAGTGGCGGGACCGCTCCGGTTTATACCGAATTCCCTATTAAGTCATTTCTGACACCTATCTCCAACTATATGAAATTTTTCACATGTTACATATGATATCATTTATACTTTCTATTGTCAATCGTAAAGGATTTCCTTCTAGTTATGTTTTCAACACATGCAGCAACTGCACGGCGACACAGTAAAATATCAATTATAGTAAACCCCAAAACGAAGACGAACAACTCTTTCTTGCACTATGTGCATAAGAAAAGGCAGGGAATTTTTTCCCTGCCTTTTCTTATCACAACACCGACAAAAATCATTCTACAATGAACGTCTTTTTAAAATAAAGTTAATCAGCCACATCACGATTAAGATAACGACGATTGTATTTAACATATTTTTTTCTTCGTGCTTTTGAATTTAGTGATTATTTTTCTTATAATCATTTATGAACTTACTATATTCTTGTTGCACCCGTTCTTTAGAATAACCATATTTTGTCTGCAATAGCCCTTCTAGTTTTTCTTGCATTCCTTGAATCTCAATGAGGTCATCGTCCGTAAGTTTACCCCACTGCACTTTTATACTTCCCTTAATTTCAGCCCATTTCCCTTGCAAAATATCTTCATTCATTTTCGTCACTCCTCTTTTTTTAATTATAACGATTCAGTAAGGTATTGAATTTTTTAGAATTCATTTCCAAATACATATTTATGCAAATTCAAAAGTAGTATCAGCAGATCTATCAATGCTTATTAAAGCAAACCATTAGCGGACAGCCATTCATTTGCAACTACCTTTGGACTTTTACCATCTAAGTCAACTTCTGCATTAAGTTTTGACATTTCTTCATTGTTTATTTTTCCTGCTAATAAATTGAGTGCATCAGCAAGTTCAGGATGAAGTTTTAATGTATCAGCTCGTACGAGGGGAGCTGCGTCAAATGGTGGAAAGACATGTTGATCATCGTCTAGTATTTTTAAATTAAAGGCAATGATTCGTCCATCCGTAGAGAAGGCATCAATTACATCTACATTGCCGTCACGACAAGCAGCATAGGTTAAACCCGGTTCCATACCGGCAGGCGAATCAAATTTCATGTTATATACGGCTTTAACACTTTTATAGCCGTCAACTCGTTCTAAAAATTCGTGTGTTGCACCTAATCGTAAGCTGCCGGACTGTTTTGCTAAATCACTCATAGACTTAATCGATAGTTCCTTTGCCTGATCTGCCCGCATCGCTAAGGTGTACGCATTACTAAAGCCCATTGGTTTCATCCAGATAATCTGTTTTTTCTCTGCATAAAGTTTTTTCACTTTTTCGTAGACAAATTCCGAACTGCTCGGAGGAACATATTTTTCATCCAGGATATTTACAAGAGCTGTTCCGGTGTATTCAGCATATATATCTAAGTCCCCTCGTTCAATTGCTTGAGAGACAACGCTTGTTCCACCTAAATAGGCTCTGGTTTCTACTTTCAGATCGGTGTTTTTTTCAATGACACCTTTCATTAAGTAAATCAAAATATCTTGTTCGGTAAAGTTTTTACCACCAATAATGACCGTATTTTTATCTTTGCCAAAGAGTGAAGAACACCCTAGAATACTCATGGTCATCAAGATGGTAATCAGCAATACAACAAGCTTCTTCATAAAATCTTCCTTTCGTTGGTTTATTTACTTTTTGGCTGTACGGCAATTTCAATTTTTTTCAAGCCATAATCAAATACGATGGATAATAGGGCCGCTGGTATAGCACCCGCCAAAATAAGATCCTGTCTTGCCATGGCAATCCCACGAAAAATCAAGTCACCTAACCCTCCGGCACCAACTAAGGCTGCTAAGGTAGCTACACCAATGACCATAACCGTTGCGGTACGAATACCTGCCATGATGATAGGAAGTGCTAAGGGAAGTTCAATCATAAACAATACTTGTCGGGAGGTCATTCCCATGCCCGTACCTGCATCAATAACTGCTTGATCCACGCCTAAAATACCTGTATAGGTATTGCGCAAAATCGGTAAAAGCCCATAGATGGTTAATGCAATGATTGCTGGTCCAAACCCAATTCCAAACAGTGGTACCATAAAGCCCAACAATGCTAAGCTTGGGATTGTCTGAAATACAGATGTAATACCAATGACGGTTTCAGCAATTTTCCGCTTTCGTGTAAGCATAATTCCAAGCGGAAGCGCAATCAGATTTGCAATGAATAAAGCAACTAGCGTAAGTTGGATATGCTGCCATGTGCCGATTACGATTGCCGGCCAGCGATTTTGTAACATCATAAAAAAGTTTTCTAACATATTATTCATTCCCTTCTGCGACTGCATCATTCGTATTAGTTTTCATTTGATCGGCCATTACATCAACTAAAGAGGCACGTGTTATGAGTCCTTTTAGTTGATTTTTTTCATTTAATACGGGTAGATATTCTGCGTTATGTTCACTCATTAAGGTAATGGCATCGCCTAATTCTTGTGATAATTTGATGGTATGAATATCACGTTTCATGATATCGGATAATACCATATTTTCATTGGAAAAATTCTTTTGAATTTCACGTGCATTGACAACACCTAAAAATGTTTTATCTTTATCACTAACAACTAAAGAAGTTACTTTATATTTTCGCATTTTTGTCAAACCTTCGGCCAGACCAAAAGCTGGGGATATTGTAACAGCAGGTACCATTACTTCTTCAATTGTCGGATATTGTTCGATTTGATTGATACGATCAGCACCGATAAAGGTTCGCACAAAATCATTAGCAGGGTGACGTAAGATTTTTTCCGGAGTATCAAATTGAATGAGTTTTCCCGCTTGCATAATACCAATCCGATCAGCAAGCTTAATTGCTTCATCAATATCATGTGTCACAAAAACAATTGTTTTATGAAATTTTGTCTGCAGATCCAAAAGATCATCTTGCAGCTGCTCACGACTGATTGGATCGAGAGCACTGAAGGGCTCATCCATAAGAATAATCGGCGGATCTCCGGCCAAAGCACGAATTACGCCAATCCGCTGCTGCTGACCACCGCTTAGTTCTGCCGGATAACGATTACGATAAGTGTCCGTAGGAAGATTGACCATTTCTAGTAGTTCATCAACACGTTTATCCGATTTTTCTTTATCCCATTTTTTTAAGCGTGGAACCAGTGCAATATTCTCACCAATCGTCATATGCGGTAAAAGACCGATATGCTGGATTACATACCCGATATTACGGCGCAGAGCTACCGGGTTTTCTTCCGATATGTCTTTATTATTGATCAAAACAGTACCCGAAGTTGGCTCAATTAAACGGTTGATCATTTTCATCGTAGTGGATTTTCCCGAACCACTGGGACCAATCAAGGCAAATAATTCCCCTTCGTTAATATGAAGATTCATATCTTTGACTGCGTGAAAGTCCGTACTATACTTCTTGTTTACATTTTTAAATATGATCATGGGTGTATTCTCCTCCTTTTGGCAAAACAGCCTGGGTTCTTAACGCTTGCTATGCAAGAAATAAAAAATGCTGCAGTTCTGATTTCTCAAAACCACAACATTTGTTATATTGTCCTTAAAATTCAGATTGTTTATTGTTTGAGAACAATTTTATTGACTGAGTACTACTACATTGCGCTTGCAAGCTGATTTTCAACTTTAATGGATTGAACTTTATCTCCAGAAAAAGAAAGCTTCTTTGGTCCATAAGTCCAAACTGCACCATTATCTTCTGTAAGGTTCGGTTTTCCCCAGCTTAAAAGCACTTGATCTTTTGTCATACCTTCTACGACATTGGCTTTATCAATATTTTCCCAAGCAGAGCGAGACCAACCTAAATTTTTTCTAGGATCTTTTAAAAATAAGTCTTCCTGCCACGCTGCTGTTTTTAACCAGCTTGCTGTCGGAAGGTTTGTCCAACTATAAGCAATAGGAAGAACTGCCTTTTTCCCATTTGCTTTCACAATTAAAGAAATAGGCGTTTGAGCATCCGTTCCAGCAATTACATCAACTACAGATACAGGACTGCCAATTAAAACAGGTATTTTTACTGCGCTGTTAAACCCAATCATTCCGCGCGCTTTTGGATAAACTGTTTTCCCCTGGAACTGTTCTTTTGCTTTTGCCAAATCATCGCTTAGTACAAGGCTTTCTAACTGACCATTTCTTGTTCGTTCAGCCAGTTTTTCGCCGGTGTCATTTACTGTCATATAGACTAAATATTCTTTCGGTTCCGGAAGCCATACTGTCTTCGTTACAGTTACTTCTTTGCCAACATGTCCAGCAAAATCAATTGGATCTGAATGATCCCAGGCTTCTGCCTGTTTTACTGTAAAAATTTTATACCCGCTTGTTTGCTGATCTGATGGTAAGTTAAGAAATGTAAAATTGTTTCCGGAAAATTGTTCTATGGTCAGATTCACAGGATCGGTATCACTAGCAGTTTTGGCAAAAGCACTGGTAGCACCTTGTGTTCCTATGATGAAAGCCAACATTAGTAAAATACGCAAGCCAAATTGTTTCATTATTTTTCTCTCCTTTTTTGTACCTTATATAGCAAGCAATGCGTTAGGTCTGCATTTCATTATCAATGCTTCAGCAAAATGAAATTGATATCTATTCCATTAAAATTCACTAATAAAATAAGCAGATATATGAACCTGCCAGTAATACAGATCAATGCATATTATTGATACTTTATATTTGTTAAATGATATTTAGACAACAAAAAAACCCCCATTGATGGGCATCGTATCTGCAAGAGAAGTACGAGCATAGTTATAAGGGTTTAAAACACTTCTATTGAATTGGCTCTGTACATATTATAACATAATTAATAACAATTGTCTAATAATTTGATATTTTTGTTTATAGTTATTTGAGAATAACATAAT
>JBAYAD010000161.1:0-5921 GCA_041669965.1 Selenomonadaceae bacterium | reverse complement strand
TGTAGGAAATATCTTACTTCTACTATAACATAAAGAAATATCTTATGCAATAATTATTTATATATTACTGCCATCTGTACAAACAAACGCAGCACCCTTTTAATAAAATGCTGCGCAAATTTAAAACGTTTATATTTTAAATTGCTTAACAGCATCCTGCAAATTTTGCGCCATTTTAGCTAGTTCACGACTTGAATCCGCAATTTCATGCATAGATGCCGATTGTTCCTCTGTCGAAGCTGAAACATTTCCCGCTTCTGAAGAAACCTTTTTACTCATTTCATCTATCTTTCCAACTGCAGCCATAATTTCTTCTGACCCTTGTGAAAGCTTTATGATTATTTCTCCCATAGTTCCCGATTCTGCAGCAACTTTTGTTACCATTTCCACAATATCATTAAACGTTTTTCCTGCATTACTAACCGCTTTTGTTCCACCCTGCACCTGATTCTGCCCTGCTTGCATTGCGTTTACTGCATTCTGCGTTTCCTGTTGAATATTGCCAATCAGTTTAGCAATTTCACCAGCAGCATCCTGCGATTGTTCAGCTAACTTACGAACTTCCTCCGCTACAACTGAAAAACCACGACCATGCTCACCAGCTCGAGCCGCTTCAATCGCCGCATTTAAAGCCAGCAAATTTGTTTGTGAGGCAATATTACCAATTGTATCAACAATCGTGCCAATTTTCTTTGATTCCTCACCTAACCCGGCTATAACTTTAGCAGATACCCCCACAGAGGATTCAATCATCTTCATTTGCTGTACCGCTGCTACAATATCCGTACTGCCACGGCTGGCCGCATCACTTGTCAACCGAATTTTATTACCGGACTCATCAATCGTACATCTAAACTGCTGCATACGGCTTGAAAGCTCTTGTGTACGAGCATTGGCTTGCTCAACCGCTTTAAACTGCTCATTACATGAACCTGCAACATTCACAATGGAATTTGCTACATGTCCACTAACTTCTGAAGACTCTTCTGCACTGGAAGTCAATTCTTCCGAAGACGCCGCAACATATTCTGCTGACTCCGAAATCTGCTTCATCAGACCCCGAATATTTGTACGAAGCTTTTGCAATGCACGACTCATCGTGCCGATTTCATCCTGTCGATTCGTCAGATCGGTATTCACTGAAATACTGAAGTCTCCTGTTGACAATAACTCCATTTTATCTGTGACAAACTTAATAGGTTCTGCAGTTTTCTTTCCTATGTATATAGCAAACGCCGCAAAAAAACCCAGCAAAACAATCAATGCTATAAAAATCTGCAATAAATTATTTTCCAATATCTGATCTGCTTTAGCCTGTTTAGCTGCCAGTTTTACATTAATATCATCAATATATATTCCCGTACTTACCACCCATTGATATGGTTCAAAAGCTGCACTATATATACGTTTTGGCAGCGGTTCTGTCTCGTTTGGCTTTGGAAACATGACATCCGTATATCCGCCATTTTCTTTACGCCCATTCTGTAACAGATCTTTTACAAAAAACTTTCCATCTGGTGTAACTGAATTAATACGGGACTGACCTTCAATTTTATTGCCAAGTAAGACTACACTTGTTCCGTCATACGTATCAATAAAAAAATACCCGGCATTATCATCATACCGCATTCCACGCACCAAATCCGCGGCTTCTTTTTTTGCCTGTTCTGCCGTAAGTAAACCAGCCTGCTGCTTTTTATAAACCCCCTTGATCAGGCTAATTGCTGACTCAGTTTCAATTTTTAATTCACGTTCAACTGTAGTGTAAAGCTCTCCCTTATAGTCAGCTAATTGACGCTGATTTTCCTGTATCATATTATGTATAAAAAATCCGCTTAGAATAATCGTTGTCATAACCGTTACCCCAAGAATTATACAAATAAATCGTGCTTTCATAGAATGTAACATATCGATTCCTCCCAAAATACTTTTATCAGCTTCTTTTAAACAAAAATAAATCATATCTAATATAAACCAATAGTACTATTATACTATTATATCTTTACCCTGAAAACCATCCCTATTGTCCTTATCATCTCTATATAATCATACTTGGAAAAGTGCCATTTTCAAAAAGAAACAATGCTACTGTTATAGAAAGCAAATCTGCTGTACCTCCCGGGCTAATACGCTTTTGTATACAATATTCATCAAAAGATTTTAATTCTCTGCGCCCGGCCTTAGAAAAAACACCCCCTTTTAAAAGAATTTTTTGCGCATTTTCCTGTACTTTTTCCAGTTCTTTAAAATTCGTTCGCCAAATTACATTCGAATCTTCAACACCTGTCATAAGTGAAAGCATTGCCTGTACCAATGCATCATTGATACAAGCGCCCCGTGAAAAAGCATCATACAAAGCAGGAAGCCCTAAGTGACGTACACTGGGAAAACCTTGCTCCACCTCACCGCGAATACCCGTAATTCTATATTTTTGAAAAAGTTGTTCTCCTGCCGTCAAATTACTATTTTGCTCCAGACATTCCAGTTCTTTGTGCACTAAACCCGCAGTCATTTTTTTGACAGTATCGCACAGTTTTTGTACCGATACTTCCGCTAGTGATGTTTCTGACAAAAACCCGCCGGCTGCTGCCAAAATCCCACCGGCAAATAAGATTCCACGCTGGGTATTGACACCTTTAGTACTGGACAGCAGCTTTTGTTCAGATTCTTTTCCCCATTCACGCACTCGTTTAAACAAAGCTTTTTCATCTTCCGCAAAATTACGGCCAATGTCAAAAAGCTGATAAAACGTCTCTGATACAACAACAGAGCTCATCATAAAAGTAATAAGGCTCATATCGTTATGCGAGCCATTCGCACAACGAGTAACCAGCCCCGGCTTCGGATAAGCCGAAACTTCCAATAAAATAGCTTGTGACAAATATTCACTGAGACGCATTAATGAATTCATAGCTCCTCCATAAACTCCTAAAAGGCAGACAGTAAATTACTCCTGTCTGCCTGAAAATCTAAACATATTTATTAACCCATAATAGCTTTTAATGCCAAATAAAAAATGGACGGACATAACAAGCAGCCCATACCAGTATAAAACGTTGCCGTCATTGCCGCATACGGAACCAGCTTTGGATCTACCGCAGCCATACCAGCTGCAGTTCCTGACGTCGTTCCCATAAGACCCCCATACATCATAGCAGCCTGCGGATTGCGCAAACCAAGCAAATCTGCAACAAAAGGCGTTGCAATCATAACCGTTACAGACTTAACAACACCTGCAGCAATTGAAATAGCTATTACTTCTGAAGATGCTCCTAATGCAGCTCCGGTAACCGGACCTACGACAAAAGTAGCAACACCTGCACCAATCGTAGCCATACTGACAATATCATGATAACCCCAAATATACGCAAAGGCACCACCGGCAACAAATGAAGTAATAAGCCCTATAAATAACGATAAAACACCTGCAATTCCACACTTTTTAATCTCACGAAGATCTGCTCCGAAAGCCGTTGATACGATAGCAAAATCACGCAGCATACCTCCGCCCATAATACCAACACCAGCAAACATAGGAATACTTGCAAACCCCTTATGCCCGCCTGTAAGACTTCCTCCAATATAAGCAAGGACTAATCCGGCAAAAATAGCTACAGCCGAGCCATGAATCCGGCCTTTGGTAATACCGGCTAATTTATAAGCAATAAACGTTACAACCCCAATAACAATAAAAGCACCAATAAGCCCATTTGAAACAAACATTTTTGAAAACATAGCTGCTAAATCCATACAATTCAACTCCTTGTATCCAACTAATAACAAAAGGATATTTAAAAAAGTTATTTATATTCCAAAATTATTAATCCTTTTGTCTTTATTTTTTGCTAAACTATTTATTTTTAGTTTACAACCTTACTTTTTGATCCCATTTTTACAAGAACCGGAACAAAAACAAAAGCAATTGCCGTACCAAAAAAACCGCTGAGAATTGCCAGTGGCCCACTGCTCAAAGCAGCGATAACATCTTGAATCGAACTCATAGCAACGACAATAGGGATATACATTGCACTCCAAAAAGAAATACCACTTTGCGATTTTTCATTTAACCAGCCTTTATCCATTCCACGATTAGTCAAAATAATCAGAAATAACATTGCAAAGCCAACACCACCAACATTTGCTTTAACACCAATAAGCACCCCTAAAACATTGCCTAAAAATACTCCTGCAAACATACAGCCTGCTAACAGTGCCACACCATAAATTGCCATATAAACCACCGCCTTAGTACAATTTTTAATCATCACACATTTAAGTCTATGTGAAACAACAAAGCTTCATTCTTGAAATAGCAATATTGCGGATAAAGCCGTGTAAAAACGGCTTTATCCGCCTTTATTATTACCCTGACTGGAGCTTATTCTACGATAGCAACAACCGTACCAGCTGAGACACGTTCACCTTCCTGTACCTTATATTCCTTAATGACACCAGCAACCGG
Source organism: Selenomonadaceae bacterium (assembly GCA_041669965.1). GTDB lineage: Bacteria > Bacillota > Negativicutes > Selenomonadales > Selenomonadaceae > UBA1792. The sequence continues at coordinate 1,459 of JBAYAD010000161.1, read as the reverse complement.
GCTCGGAATAACCTGTTTCATCTTCATAGCTTCCATAACGATAATAATATCCTTTACCGCTACCTGATCTCCTACCTTTTTTTCAAAACGAACAATTTTCCCTGGTACACGTGATTTAATTTCCATAAATAAAATCTCCTCTTTTTTTTAATTTATTAAACAAAGAATCTCTTCTCTTTTCAATAGCACAACATCCTTTAGACTTTTTCCCAATACAGCTTTTGTATCCATAAATAACTCTGCAGCTTTAACACCATACCCATTAGGCAGGCTTATTTCTAAATCCAGTGAAACTGCATAAATACGACTAATGGCTTGCAATTGAGCATAAATCTTCTTTATCTGGGAAAAAGAACAAGCCTTCATCAACAAATCAAGATCTGAGTCTTCATCCGTATAAGGACTACCTGTAAATATTTCTAACCCGGCAGATCCCAAAACTCCCAAAGACAAAGTCTGTGCTGCCGCCCACTTATTGATATCCGCTAATGCACTCATACACTTATTTCGTGGTATAAAAGGCATACGCAAAATTTTTTCAGGACAGACAGCTTCTTCTACTTCTGTCATAGAAACTGCAGCAGCAATGCGCAGCCGCTGCCCGCAATATTTTGTATATGGAACAAACCCAATTGGCAGTAAACTAGTATCCTGCAAAAAATCTTCACGTCGGGCGATCCCCGGAATACTATATTTCGTATTAAAAAATAATTCTTTGCCAAAAGCTCTTTGATTCAAAGGACATGTAGACAAATATTGTTTACCAATTCTCTGGCGTTCTTTATTTGAAATAACAATAAAATCGTGTCTATTTATAAATTTTAACTTTGCTTTGTCCATATAGGGTCCGCCTTACCATTTTGTTGGTATTCAATCTGCGCCTGTACAAGATCATCAAATAATTTTGTTTGCTGTGGTCCTTGAATTGTAATACGTTGTATCCGCCCTGATGACATCTGTCCTGAAGTAATCTCTAAAACAGTACTTGCAGCATTCGTTTCTACCTGTGGATCAATAATGATTACCCGACCCTTAATCCGCAAAATACTTTTTGCTACCCGATGAATCGTTTCTTTTGCTGAAAGCATCGTAGCTTTTACAACAATCGTCGAGGCAATAAAATTACGTGCCCGACGATATGTAATAATTTGCCCTTCATGATTGCAAATATGCCCGCTCTTTGAAACAGGAAATGCATCTCCTGTAGGCATTCCTCCTACAAGCAGCTCAAAAAACTTTTGACCTTTCTCTTCTACTGGACACACTAGTTTCAAATCATCCCTAAGAGGAATACCATCAATAGAAATCCAGCCGAATTCCTGACACCCATATAAATCATGGACGTTTGCCTGTAATACTTCTTCGGCCACAGGCAGCAGGTCAAGATCCATTGGTGTTCCTGCTGCAAGTAGTATCATATGCTTAGGAAGTTCTTCTGCAATTCCCATATGTTTTGCAT
>JBAYAD010000160.1:0-6037 GCA_041669965.1 Selenomonadaceae bacterium | reverse complement strand
GTTTAGAACCGGCTTATTTGTGGGGTCCGTCTTTGTCGGTACATTTGGATGAAGTGCATGTGCAACATCCACTGATAACATATAGCCACCAGCTACATCACTGTAGTAATCCTCTTGTTTAAGGCCAATGCCTTCATAAATGCGTTGAAGTGTCTGCGTAAGAACAAGTGATCCAGCTCCCTGTTTTGTACGGCTGCCAACTTCTTCATTATCAAAAAGTGCGATTCCTGAAATACCATTTTTGCGGCTGCCATCAATGATACCACAAAGACACGCTTTAACCGATGTCAGATTATCGAGACGCGGCGAAGAGATAAACTCTTCTGCAAAACCAAGCAAACTGCCTTTTTCCGTTGGATATACCGTGAGTTCATAGGAAAGAATATCTTTCTGCTTACAGCCAAGTTCTTTCGCAAGAAAGCGATCAAAAAAGTCTTTATCCTTTTCTTCTTTTTCCAGCATCATTGCAAGCGGCAGCATATCTTTTTGCCGGTTAAGTGCAATTCCCTCATTGATTTTACGATTCATATGTATTGCAAGATTCGGAATGGTCAGAAGCGGACGCTTCATATCAATAAAACGTACCTCCGGCGCAAACAGTTCTTCACTTCGCAAAACAACTTTCCCAGCCAGCGAAAGCGGACGATCCAGCCATGTGCTCAAAATCATGCCCCCATAGCTTTCTACATTAAGCGTTCCATAGCCTTCCTTTACAATCCCAGCCGACGTTTTTACCCGAAAGCAGGGAAAATCTGTATGAGCTGCTGCCAGACGGAGCCCGCCCTGCTGTGGATTCGCCCCAATGCGAAAAGCCAGCAAAGATGAACCATAAACATCGATATAGTAGTTCCCACCTGCTTTGAGCTTCCATGGCTGCGTTGCTAAAAGCTCTGTAAAACCCGCTTTTTGCAAAAGTTCCTTACTCTGCGTGACGGTATGAAAAGGCGATGGGCTGCCTTCAATAAATGATAAAAGTGTTTCTGCTGATTTTTTTCTATTCATATAATCAAATCACTCCATTTTTTTACTATTTTCTTTATTTTACCATATTATTTTACTTAATTAAATAAAAACCATTCATTACGGATTATGCATGACACTTTAAAACACTATACGCAAATACAACTTCATCTGCCTCATACTGACTTAAAAACAATTTCTTATTTGTTTTTGATAAATACATTTTAACAAAACAAGCGCTTTTATATACTTCTGTTTTCTATATGAATAAACCTTATACTATCTGAATTCATTTGCCCTGTAACCGCATTTTGCTATTTGCGTAAATAAACAAAGTTTAATTCATGCTATATATTTCCTGGGAAATATACTATAATTAATACAAGCTGTTTTTACTGAAAGGAGTTTTTCTGATGAAATCCCCTTTGCTTTTCGCCTTCTTTTTTCTTTTTTTATTTTCTTCTTTTTGCTCGGCTCGTACTGCCCTTCCCTTTACAAAAGGAGTTTTCATCGATGATAATTTGCTTGTCCAAGGCGTCAATCTCTATGGTCCGGGCTTCAATGCCGGCATTCGTCCCGGAGATCGGTTTATTGCTACGACCCGCACACTTATTGATCAGGACGCTGCCTATCCGGTGCGTGAATTCATTATACGCGGTAACACAAGCTATATTGCACGACTTACACCAGCTCAGCTTACATTACCTACACAACAAGGAATTTTTTTACTTAAAAAAGATTCGCTGACCTTTGACACCGTCAAAGCCAGCATTTCTTCTGATCCTTTTCTAAAAAAGCTATTACTTATCCGGGATGCCCAGCCAGAATGGGGTCTTTTTTACACCGATGCTACGCTTTTACAATCTGATGTTGATTACAGCAGCTATATCCTTGCAGAAAACATACCTTCCCGACTACGTATACGCACCGTTCTTTTTTTCACAACAGCTGCCTACAACACCTATACCATGTTCCATATTGATCTAAAATGCACTGGTTACAATGAAGCGGCAAATACCTGGTATGAACTTCCGTCTTCTGGTATACTTCAAAGAGATATTATGAAACATTTGTTGAAAATTTAATTTGAAAGAGGCCTTTTAATGAATACACTTCTTCTACAAAAAATGATTTCATACGATCAGGGTGATGCTAAACGCATCCAGCATTTTCTCAAAGTCTACGAATTTGCTTCGCTGCTCGCTCAGATGGAGAAACTGCCAAAACAGACACAGCACATTCTTGAAACTGCAGCAATTCTTCACGATATCGGCATTCACCTCAGCGAAAAAAAATATAACAGCAGCGCCGGAAAATACCAGGAAATCGAAGGCCCGGCGCCGGCACGCGAAATGCTCACATCACTTCACTACGACGAGACCGTAATTAATCGCGTCTGCTACCTTATCGCCCATCATCACACTTATGTTAACGTCGATGGAATTGATTATCAGCTGCTTATCGAAGCAGATTTCCTCGTAAATGCCTACGAAGATTCTCTTTCGGAAAAATCGATCAGAGCTGCCCGCGAACGCATTTTTAAAACAAAAAGCGGTATTAATCTTCTTGAAACGGTTTATGGGCTTATCGAATAAAAAGGAATTACTGCCTTATAATACGGTCAGCAACGATTGCCTTCATTAAAAAATTGCTAACTACATAACACTATATATAAAGAAAATTTGCTGTAAAAGAAATTTCTACAGCAAATTTTCTTTTTTATATACAAAATCAGAAAAATATAAAGCAGACACCATAGGAAATCAACGGAGACGCACGGAGATATAAGGAACTCCAAAGCCAATCCTTTTAAACATGGATAGCCTCATATAGACTCGAATAGCCTTGATTAGCCCTATTCGTCAGAAAGCATACATCTATGTTACAATATATATGTAAAGTAAATTTACTTTTCAAATGTGATTGTATGTAAAATGATTTCAAAGTATAGAACCATATAGCTTAAAAATATAAATTTTAGCTGTTCCCCCAGCTTTTTTACTTCTATAGTTTGAAATCACTTTCGTTTAGTCAAAAATAAGGAGTTTGATATTTATGATGCAATGGTATGCTTTAATGTTTGCTGTCATTGCGGAAGTAACCGGCACAACGATGATGAAATTGCTTGGGCACAATGAATCTGCTGCCGGATATTGTTTTATATTCACAATGATAGGTCTTTCCTATTTCTTTTTATCCAAGGCTATTATTAAAATCCCCATGAGTACTGCCTATGCTGTATGGGAAGGTCTTGGTCTTGTTGCTATAACGGTTATTGGTTGTTTTTTGTTTAATGAAAAACTTCCTCCTGCCAAGCTTTTTGGCTTTGCTGCAATTTTATTGGGTATTATTCTATTAAAAACAGGTACTTTTATCGGTGGTGAAGGCCATGAATAATGGTGTTTTATTTTTGGCAATTGCCATTTTAATGGATGTTTTCGCTAATATTTTGTTGAAAAAGTCAAATGGCTTTAAACGAAAACCATGGGGAATTTGTGCTATTTTATGCATTATGAGCGCTTTTTGTCTTCTGGCACAAGCGGTAAAAACCATGGATCTTAGTATTGCCTATGCACTTTGGGGTGCTGTTGGGATGCTGCTGACGACAAGTATTGATATCGCTTTTTACCGTGTACGGCTCAAAAGCAGGGCCTTAGTTGGCATTGCTTTTATGGTTGCAGGTATTATATTGATTCAGTCACTGAATTAATACTCAATTAAGAGATTTTTGCCTGATGTTTTTAAGACCGGACGCAATTGCGTCCGGTCTTTTTTTGACATTTTATTAATTGGACTTATTTCTTTTTAAACCAATCTTATCCATTGTCTTGTCAACAAGGCCTGCATTTTCATCAAGAAACCTGGCAAACTGATCTGAATCCTGATAGGAAATTGTCAGGCCCATCTTTTTAGCAAATTTAATGAAATCAGGATCTTTTACTGCTTTTGTAAATACGTCAACAATAACTTTCTTTACTTCTGGTTTCACATTTTGGGGAAGCGCAATTCCTCTCCAAGTACCAAATACAAGATCAACCCCCTGTTCCCGAAACGTCTTTACTTCAGGAAATAGCGGATCACGTTTGTCATCCATTATACCAAGAATTTTAAGCTGACCGGCTTCTACCTGCTCGCGTACCTCTGCAACAGATACAGATACCGCCTGAATACGACCTCTGACAAGAGCATTTACTGCCGGCGCGCCGCCCTCAAACGGAAGATATTTTACTTCAATACCTGTTTTTTGTGCCATAAGACCTGCTGCTATATGCCATACAGAACCAACAGCTGAATTGCCAATACTGATTTCCCCCGGATGCTGTTTGGCATACTGAACAAATTCTCCAACCGTATTATATGGGGCATCTGCCCTTACAGTTAATGCTGCTGCATCGGTATTTACACGAATAACCGGATCAAAATCTTTATAAGTAAACGGCACCAGAGCCTGCGGCGGCATGGAATTCAATTCAAACGTAATCATGCCCATGGTATAGCCATCTGGTTTTGCTTTCATAATTGCAGCGTGGCCTGCTGCACCACCACCGCCCGTAATATTAGAAACCGTAATCGTTTGGTGAAGATCTTTTTCAGCTGCCTTACAAAGAGCCCTCAGGATGGCATCTGTACCCCCGCCTGTACCCCATGGACAAATCATTATAATATCTTTACTGGGATAGTCTGCTTTTCCCGAGGAATTATCACCACTATTGCTTGCAGACTTTTCTTCACCACAGCCTGCGGCAAAAACTACGGTTATGCAAAAAAATAATAACAATAAAACAACGAAACTTTTTTTCATTAATAATTCCACCCTTCATTAAATATCTGGGGATTTTTTTAATTACTTTCTATGTTTGTTGTTAACTGAGCTGTTATATAATAATTTATTAATTCAATTATTTTGATAATTCTTTCTTTTTAACAAATACAACAACTGTATAGATAAATTTTTTACACTCTTCTATAAACTGATTTCGTATCAGTATCTATAAAACTTTCCATAAATTTCATTTTATCATTAACTATTTTTTGTGTCAATTTTTACACAATTTTTGCTTAATTAGCACTACTTCTGTGTTTTTATAAACAATTGCTACCATTTTTTATTGAGCTGTTCATGCAAAAAGAGCAGGGGCCTTTTCGCTAATGCGACAGTCCGCTGCTCTTTTTATTCAGCCATTCTTATTTGTTATTTATACGTACGATACATCTTAATCGGTTCCGGATTATTATTGATCGACCAGATACCACAAGGACATATACCCGCGCAGATACCACAGCCAATACATTTATCCGGATCAGATACATACTCATATGTACCGTCTTCGTATTCCACACGCGAAATCGCTTTTTCCGGACACGATTCAATGCACATCTTACAATCACGGCATGTACCGCAGCTTATGCAACGGTTGTGGTCTTCAATCGGTTCAGCAAGGTTGCAATGATGGCACTTATCAAAATAGGCTTTTACTATACGATCCGCTGGGATTTCCTGCTTTTCTGCCATTGGCATGGCTTCATTACCGAGTACATATTCATCGGCAAAATGCGCTGCCTTAATCCCGTCACCGATCGCATCGACAAGGCGCCCCGGCTTAATAACATCTCCAGCCACAAATACACCGTCAAGGATAGATTTATCATCTTTTGGTACGAGCCAGTCACGAAATTTCTTGATGCTGTCATTTTGTGGCAGATAGTCGAGGATTGGTGCTTCACCAATCGATACAATAACCTGATCTCCAGCAATAAACCTGCCTTCTTTATCATAAATCCCTTTATCCGTAATTTTATTCGTCATAAACGGCCATACAAGCGTACCACCAAGGTCTTCGACATGCTTGATTTCTTTAGCAAAAGCCGCTGGTTTCTGAACATCAACGGCGATAACATTTTCTGCCCCCATCTGATAGGCACCAACAACGGTATCCATTCCAGAGTTACCACAGCCGATAACAATAACGTTTTTGCCAACTTTTGGGGTTTCACCGCGATTGACTGCCTTGAGAAAATCAATTCCCATCGTGAGCCTGTCTGCACCTTCCCACGGGAAGAACCGCGGCTTATGACC
>JBAYAD010000159.1:0-6045 GCA_041669965.1 Selenomonadaceae bacterium | reverse complement strand
TTTTGGGAAATACATCATCATGAATATATTCTTTCGTCCCGTGTTACAGGCGTTTCAAGCCAATGTTCGTGAAAATCACGACACTATGCTTTTTCCCAAAAAGCTTAAAAAAAATATCACCATGTCGCGGGGCACTGCCGTTTATTCTGCAAAGGGCATTTTCCTGTATTCTCCCTGGCTTTGTCAGTCATGCCCGCCACTCCATGGCGAACGTGCTTTTTTCGCAAGCAGAAAGCCCTGTATTTACACGAATCGAAAATAAAAAGACCTTGCACAAGCTTCGTAAAAAGCTTTTATGCAAGGTCTTTTTGTCTATGTCGCTAGGCTAAATGTTTTGGCCCTTTTCAGAATAAATGGCAGTGCCCCGTGACACTTTATTTATTCAAATTCAATTGTAGCAGGTGGTTTTCCCGTGCAATCATAAAGCACGCGATTTACGCCTTTCACTTCATTGACAATTCTGCTTGTAACAGTAGCCAAGACTTCCCAAGGAAGATTTGCACTTTCTGCCGTCATAAAATCGCTCGTCATTACAGCTCGAAGGGCAATAGCATAATCATAGGTTCTGTCATCTCCCATGACGCCGACCGATCTCATATTCGTAAGAGCGGCAAAATACTGTCCAAGGTTTTTATCTGCTCCAGCCTTAACGATTTCTTCACGGTAAATCGCATCAGCATCCTGAACAAGCTGTACCTTTTCTTCCGTTACTTCTCCAATGATCCGTATGCCAAGTCCCGGGCCCGGAAACGGCTGCCGGTTTACAAGATATTCCGGTATACCAAGCTCTCTTCCGGCTTTTCTTACTTCATCTTTGAACAAGAGCCGCAATGGTTCAACAATTTCCTTGAAATCAACAAAATCCGGCAAACCGCCGACATTATGATGAGATTTGATTACTGCTGATTTCCCCAGTCCGCTTTCGATAACATCCGGATAGATCGTTCCCTGCACTAAATAATCAACCACACCAATTTTTTTTGCTTCTTCCTCAAACACCCGAATAAATTCTTCACCAATGATCTTTCGTTTCGTTTCAGGCTCTGTAACACCCTTGAGTTTTGCATAAAAACGATCTTTTACATTGACACGGATAAAATTCAAATCATACGGCCCCTGCGGACCAAAAACAGCTTCGACTTCATCACCTTCATTTTTACGCAAAAGGCCATGATCTACAAATACACACGTAAGTTGCTTGCCAATCGCCTTTGATAAAAGAACGGCAGCTACAGAAGAGTCTACCCCACCGGATAATGCACACAGCGCTTTGCCATTACCAATCTTTTGACGAAGTTTTTTGATCGTTGACTCAACAAATGAATCCATTTTCCAGTCACCTGTACACTTGCATATGTTGAAAACAAAATTATGAAGCATCTTCATACCTTCAACCGTATGCATTACCTCCGGATGAAACTGCACCGCATACAGTTTTTTTGCTTCATTTTCCATCGCAGCTACCGGACAGACGGGTGTTGCCGCCGTAACCGTAAAACCGCTTGGTGCCGTTTCGATATAGTCTGTATGACTCATCCAGCAAATTGTCTTATCCGAAACTCCTGCAAGGAGCTGCGATTCTTTATCTTTTATTGTAACTTCCGTCTTGCCGTATTCACTTACCGGAGCCGTCGTTACTTTTCCATCAAGAATATATGCCATAAGCTGCGATCCATAGCATATCCCCAGAACAGGAATTCCCAGCTGCAAAAGCTCAACACTACAGCGGGCAGAGTCCTTTCCGTATACGCTATTCGGACCACCTGTAAAAATGATACCCTTCGGTTGCATTTCTTTTATTTTTTCAATACTCAATGTATGGGGATTAACCTCACAATATACATTACACTCTCTTACACGTCTGGCAATCAACTGGTTATACTGTCCACCAAAATCCAACACCAAAATCATTTCATTGCTTTCTTTGTTCAACTCGAAAGTCCTCCTCATTTATGTTTGTAACAATTATAGCATAGGACTGCAACCTTTTACCACCCGCAAACAAAAATGAGGACCGCTTTTTCAGCGAATCCTCTGTTTTTATTCTTCTGCTTCACACTCTTCCGCAAAAGCATTAACCGCCCGGCGCAGTGTGGATGACCCAAATCCTTTTGTATAAAGATACTGCATCATCTTCTGCGGATCTGCTGTTCGTGACTTGAATTTCAACTTCAAGCAGCGAAGTGCCATCTGTTCTTCACGCGCCTCATATTCCTGCGGAACACATTGATGAACAAGTCCACTGCCAAAACCACGCTGCATAAGTTTTATACAAATCTGTTTTACACTATAGCGGCTTTCCTCAAAGAGATACTCAAACTGACGTGCACATACCATTTCATCGTTCAGATAACCTCGCTGTGTGAGACGCTCAATGGCGGTCTGAATTTCTTCTTCTTCGTAACCGCGCAACTTGAGTTTCATAATGAGTTTCTGTGTGCTGTGAGCCTGCCGTGCCAAAAGATCAACAGCCTGCACAAGCGCTGTTTTATTAGGCTTTTTTCGATTCTTTTGCATCATTTACATCTGCTTTTACATCTGCTTTTACATCTGGTTTTTCATCTGGTTTTATTGGCAAAATCAAATTTTCCCGAATTTTTGCTTCTACTTCAGCACAGAGTTCCTTGTTCTGCTTGAAAAACTCCTTGACATTTTCACGTCCCTGACCAAGCCGTGTCCCGGCATAGGAATACCATGCACCGCTTTTTTCAAGAATATCCTGATCCGTACCCATATCAACAATACTGCCTTCCCTTGATATGCCTTCACCATACATGATATCGAATTCTGCTGTCTTGAACGGCGGTGCTACCTTATTCTTTACAACCTTAATACGTGTACGATTTCCCACAATATCGTTACCCTGTTTAATTGTATCGATTTTACGTACATCAAGACGAACGGATGCATAGAATTTCAGTGCACGACCGCCTGATGTCGTTTCCGGACTGCCGAACATTACTCCGACTTTTTCACGAATCTGGTTAATAAATACAGCGATTGTGCTTGACTTGCTGATAATACCTGTAAGCTTACGCATCGCCTGCGACATAAGACGTGCCTGTAATCCTACATGTGAGTCACCCATATCGCCTTCAATTTCTGCCTTTGGCACAAGTGCCGCAACTGAATCGACAACAATCATATCAATCGCACCACTGCGAACAAGTGCATCAACAATATCAAGAGCCTGCTCCCCTGTATCCGGCTGTGATATCAGTAAATTATCAATATCAACACCCAGCTTATGCGCATAGACCGGATCAAGTGCATGTTCCGCATCAATAAAAGCCGCAATCCCGCCAAGGCGCTGTGCTTCAGCAATCATATGAAGAGCAACTGTAGTTTTACCAGAAGATTCCGGGCCATAGACTTCAATAATACGTCCGCGTGGCACACCACCAATACCAAGTGCTACATCCAATGGCAGGTTTCCTGTTGGAATTACCTCCATATGCATATTCACGTAGGCTTCTCCCAACCGCATGATTGAGCCCTTGCCAAAATCTTTTTCAATCTGTTTCAGTGCATTTTCCAATGCCTGTTTTTTATCCATTGCCACGTTCCCACACTCCTTAAAAGTCTTAATTTAAATTATACAAAACATTCGTTCTGATTGCAATGACTTTATCAAAACATTACGTAGAATATCGCCTTGCCTAGTCACTCTTTCTTCAGGCATCGATTGATCTCTTTATGTTAGTTGCTTCATATTTATGCAATGCAGAAAAAACAGAAACCGTAAGAAAAAATCCCACTCCCAGAATTTGCTTTATGGTGTTGCTTCGGTATTTGACAAGGAACCGTAAAAGACCAGGTGTCCAGTCAAACGACTGTATACCTGGTCTTCAATTCAAAGTACCACGATCTTATTTATTGTACATATCAATGGTAATTTCACGGACAATTCCTTCTTTATCTACAGCAAAGGTCATTGCCTGATCATTTACAACATAGTCATAATACTTACACCCATCAATTGCATTATGAATGCTTTTTGCATCCAGCAAATCACCTGCACCAAACTTCTTTACTACATCATTATATTTCGTACCTCGTGTAAAACCGCTCGGTGTCAATAAATTATTTGCCCGACAAGAAATATGATAAATGAGTTCATTATCTTCTTTTCCTGCCCAATGATGGGTAATTCCTGAAAACACCAAAATCGTGTTATAGATATAAGCAATTCGTATCGTCTGACCGTCCTTTTGGTTATAGGTCTGAACATCACTAACAGATGGCAAACCATAGACTTGCTTTACATAACCAAAGGTACTCTGCGGCGCAATGCCGCCAATACTCATTTCCGCCTCAGTCATCGAATGTGCCAGACCTACGGCAGAAAAGCTCATACATAAGCAAACGATTGATACAAACAGCAATAATTTTTTCATTGTATCCTCCATCAGAATGTCACTGCTGTCTTTCTCAGCGACCTTTTTTTGCAGGTTCTACATTAATCTTATAACCCTTTACCGTATTGCGATGCATAACAGAAAGTACACGTTCTGCTACATCTTCCGGTACTTCAACAAAAGTAAAGCGATCATAGATGTTGATAACACCTATAATATCTCCCGGGATATCTGCTTCACTGGCAAATGCACGAACAATATCTTCCGGACGAATCTTCTGACTGCGGCCGATATTCAGGAACAAACGTACCATACCCGGTGCTCCGCCCGTATTTTCAAAACGGCCTGATGCGATTTCTTCGACTTCCTCTTTTTCCTTAAAGCCCTCAACTGAAAGCTTTAAAGCTGCTGCTGCTACATCAATAATATCATACTCACCTTCTGCTGCTACATCCGATACAATCGTATGATATTCAGTAAACTTATGCTTTTGCAACGTTTTCACAAGACGTTCCTTGACAATGTCACGCTGACGTTCAAGGATATCTGCCGACGACGGAATTTCACGACGAACAATCTTCGTCTTTGCTAAACGCTCAATGAGCTTAAGCTGACGATATTCACGTGGTCCAACAAACGTAATTGCTACACCCTTTTTACCTGCACGGCCTGTACGACCAATACGGTGAACATAGGCTTCATGATCCTGTGGAATATCATAGTTAATAACATGAGTGATATCGTCAATATCGATACCACGCGCAGCTACATCTGTAGCAACAAGTATTTCCAGTTTACCTTCACGGAATTTTTTCATAACACGGTCACGCTGTGACTGACTGAGATCACCATGAAGACCACCCGCCATATATCCGCGAGCCTGTAAGGAAGCGACAAGATCATCTACACCTTTCTTCGTACGACAGAAGATGATGAGCTTGCCCGTTTCTTCAATATCAAGTACACGACAAAGTCCTTCGAACTTTTCTCGTGTTTCATAGTATACCTGATCAATAAGCGGCACTGTAAGATTTTCGCGACTGATCAAAATACGCTTTGGATTCTTCATATACTTTTGTGAAAGCTTTGCAATCGCCATCGGCATTGTTGCCGAGAAAAGAAGAGTCTGACGATCTTCTGATTTCAGATTCGACATAATTGTTTCGATATCTTCAACAAAACCCATATCAAGCATTTCATCTGCTTCATCAAGAATAAGCGTCTGTACTTCTGCAAGCTTAATCGTACCACGACGGATATGATCCAGCAGACGGCCCGGTGTTCCAACGATAATCTGTACTCCATTGCGAAGTGCACGAATCTGACGATCAATTGCCTGTCCACCATAGATTGGCAGTGTCTTTACGCGCTTATACTTACCAATCTTATTAAATTCTTCTGCAATCTGAATAGCAAGCTCACGTGTTGGTGTAAGTACAAGTGCCTGAATATGGCGACTGCCATCGACGATTTTTTCAATTGTTGGGATACCAAATGCAGCAGTTTTACCTGTACCTGTCTGTGCCTGTCCGATAACGTCCTGGCCTTCAAGCACGAGTGGAATTGTCTGTGCCTGGATTGGTGATGGTTCTTCAAACCCCATATCACTGACAGCGTTTAAAAGTTTACGGCTTAGTTCGATTTCCCCAAATTTAGTTATATCTTTTTTCAAAATTATAAATTCCTC
>JBAYAD010000158.1:0-6178 GCA_041669965.1 Selenomonadaceae bacterium | reverse complement strand
TCTTTCAAAATGAAGAAAAAGAAAAACGAGCAGCAGAATTAGTTGTTGCAAATAAAGACAAAGTAGATCGGGCAATTGAGCTGGTTGTTGCAAATAAAGAAAAAGCAGATCGGGCAGCAGAACTGGTCATTGTTAATAAAGATCTTGTCGTTCAAAACAAAAAAAATTCATATTTAGGTTTTCATGACCAGCTTACAGGACTCTATAATCGAAGATTTTACGAAGATGAGCTAAATCGACTTGATACAAAAAACAATCTTCCTCTGACGATTGCCATGGGTGATGTAAACGGGTTAAAACTTGTCAACGATTCTTTTGGACATACTATGGGTGATGAACTTCTTAGAAAAGTAGCCGAAGCGATCAAGAAAGGCTGTCGGGCTGGCGATATTATTGCCAGACTTGGCGGTGATGAATTTGTTATTATATTGCCTAAAACAGCTGGGATTGAAGCAAAGAAAGTTATTAAACGCATCTGGGAAGGGGCCTCGAAAGAAAAAGTAAGCTCTCTTACGATTTCTATTTCCTTTGGGTATGCAACAAAGAAAAATGAGAAAGAAAATATTCAAGATATATTCAAAAAGGCTGAAGACCATATGTATAAACACAAAGTTTATGAGAAATCAAGCACGCGGAGTACAACAGTAGATCTAATTATCAATACACTGTATGAAAAAAATAATAGAGAAATGCTGCATTCGAATAGAGTTGCCAGCCTTTGTGAAGAGATTGCAATTAAGATGAATTTTGATAAAGATGATGTCAATAAGATGAGAACAGCGGGACTTATGCATGATATAGGAAAAATAGGAATTTCAGAAAAAATCCTTAACAAGGCTCAAACTTTAAATGAGGATGAATGGGTGGAAATCAAAAGACATCCTGAAATAGGATATCGCATATTAAGCTCAGTCCATGAATTTTCCGAAATCGCCGATTATGTTCTTGAGCATCAAGAACGATGGGATGGCAAAGGATATCCGAGAGGGCTTAAAGGCGAAAAAATCTCAATACAGGCCAGGATTATTGCCGTTGCGGATTCTTTTGATGCCATGACGACTCACAGGGCCTATGGTACAGTATTAAGTGAAAAAGAGGCTATAGATGAGATAAGAAAATGTTCTGGCAAACAGTTTGATCCCAATATTGCAAGGATATTTATTGAAAGGGTTTTGGAAAAAGAGTGGGAGTAAGTCAATAAAACATATAGTTGATATAAAAAAAGCACTCTGTCGGATGCTTTTTTTTATATCAAAATATTTTAGGCAAATGGATTTTCTGTTGGATAAAGCATGCCTTTGGGTTGATTAAAAGCAATATCTTCGATGCCAAGGTATTGGAAGATTGAGAACAGCGCTTTGCCGTAATGACCGAAGGCTACAGCACCATGATGCGGATATTGTTTTGCGATGAGGACATGGCGATAAAAACGGCCCATTTCCGGAATAGCAAAGATACCAATGCCGCCGAAAGATTGTGTTGCTACAGGGAGTACTTCACCTTGAGCAATGTAGGAACGAAGCTCTGCACCGGCAGTACTTTGCAAGCGGAAGAATGTAATGTTTCCAGCCGCAATATCGCCCTCCAATGTACCGCGGGTAATATCTGGTGTGCCGCCATCTTCGAGCAGGCGGTTTTGTATCAGCTGATATTTTACGGCACCTTTGGATAATTTACATAGTGGAGTGTTGCCACAATGGAAGCCCATAAAGGTGTCTTTTAAGTCATACTTGTATTTGTTTTGAATGTTTTGGACAAATAAATCTTGTGGTACGGAGTTGTTGATATCAAGCAGCGTTACCGCATCACCGCTTACGCAGGTACCGATGTATTCACTGAGAGCGCCATAGATATCGACTTCACAGGCTACTGGAATACCGCGGGAAACAAGACGGCTGTTTACATAACATGGTTCAAAGCCAAATTCAGTTGGAAAAGCCGGCCAGCACTTATTAGCAAATGCGATGTATTTGCTTGCGCCTTTATGTTTGTCGGCCCAGTCGAGTAAAGTCAGTTCATATTGTGCCATGCGGGGTAAAAGTTCTGGATAAGGGTTGCCATCCGGACCAAGCTCACTAGACATTTCTTTTATAATGGATGCAATGCGCGGGTCGTCTTTATGAGCCCGATAAGAGACGAGCAGGTCAAGTTCAGAGTTTTCTTCGATTTCAATGCCGAGGTCATAGAGCGGTTTTATTGGAGCGTTGCAGGCAAAGAAGTCCTGTGGACGAGGGCCAAAGGAAATGATTTTGAAGCTTGACAGTCCGATAATTGTGCGGGCTATCGGTTGGAATTCAGCGATCATTGTGGCTAATTCTTCGGCTGTACCAACCGGATATTCAGGAATAAAAGCTTTGATTTTGCGCAGACCAAGATTATAGGAACAATTCAAAACACCGCAATAGGCATCACCGCGACCATTGATTAAATTTTTACCGGATTCTTCAGCGGCAGCGATATACATCACGGGGCCATCAAAATTTTTGGCGATTAAAGTTTCAGGTGTTTCCGGACCGAAGTTGCCAAGAAATACGACTAAAGCATTGCAATCAGCCGCTTTAACTTCGGCTAAAGCTGTAAGCATGTCTGGTTCGTTTTCTACCGTGGTTTTTGCTTCGTAAATTGATCCGTATTTTTTATTATATACGGCAGCAATTGCTTTTCTTCTGTTTTCTGATAGGGAGATAATGAAACAGTCACGGCTTACAGAAATAATACCGCATTTTACCTGTGGAATATTGGTCATTGTCATAATGAAACGCTCCTTTTATTTTGTAAACTTAAATATTGTCTTGTGTGCTTGAGCACTTTTGTGATTTTATATAAAATATAGCACTTGATAAAAGACGTGTCAACTGTTTTTTGTATTATTTTGAATTTAGAGATAATATAAAAACAAAATAAAAGGAGCTGAACTAGAGTTTTTTAGTTTCTACAAGGCATAAAAGAATATAAAAATTTTTTTGTTTCATTTAAAGGGCATAAACTAAATAAAACAAATATTAAAAATTTTAAAATAATATATTGACGGCTATAAGGAATAGTGTTATATTGATTCTTATAAATGTGCTTGCGCACATTATAAAGAAAAATATTACTTTTCGATTTATGCTGCACAGTTAAAAAGTCCCATTGTCTAGAGTATTTTGCCAAATGCAGATTTTGCTTTGAAGGAACTGCTAACACTTTCCTGAATTGAAGTAATCTTTTGAATATTTTTATGCAAATAGTTGTTACTAAGGAGGCGGAAAAACGGCAGAGATGTGTTGGCAGACAATATAAGGTAGACTGTATTGGTATTTACTGGATAAAATGTGCTTGAGCACTATAAGGAGGAGCAAAGTGTAATGAGTGTTAAGAAAATAATGGTGTTTTGTTTAGCAGCAATGGTAGCAATTGTAATGACAGGCTGCGGTGGGACGAAAGATGCGGCCAGCAGTTCCGGAGGAGCCAAGGTGATTAAGGTTGGGGTCTCGATGCCGACAAAGTCTTTGCAGCGTTGGAATCAGGATGGATCTAATATGGAGGCAAAACTAAAAGAAAACGGCTATGATGTTGATCTGCAGTTTGCGGAAAACAAAGTAGAAGTGCAGGTATCACAAATTGAAAATATGATCACCAAAGGTGCAAAGGTTATTATTGTTGGCGCTATTGATGGCGGTGCATTATCTTCGGTGCTTGATGAAGCAAAAAGTGCTGGTGTCCAGGTTATTGCCTATGACCGGCTGATTATGAATACGGATGCTGTCAGTTATTATGCAACGTTTGATAACTATGGTGTTGGCAAGATTCAGGGGGAATATATAGAAACGAAACTTGGGCTCAAAGAAGGCAAAGGGCCTTATAATTTTGAAATTGCTACGGGACCTTTAGACGATAATAACGTTGTGTTTTTCTTCAAAGGTGCTATGGACATTTTACAGCCGTATATTGATCAAGGAAAATTGATTGTAAAATCAGGTCAGACAACGCGTGAACAATGTGCAACACCGAATTGGGATGAAGCAAAAGCACAGGAACGTATGGATAATATTATCACATCTAATTATACTTCAGATAAAATTGATGCTGTGTTATGCTCGAATGATTCGGTTTCATTAGGCGTACAGTCGGCATTGAAATCGGCAGGGTATGGTTCGGAAGGTAAAGCAATGCCAATTGTAACAGGGCAGGATGCTAATATTTCGAATGTAAAAGCTATTTTGGCAGGAGAACAATCTATGTCGGTATTTAAAGATACACGGGCTTTAGCTGATCAAGTAGTAAAAATGGTGGAAGCGATTGTTAATGGAAAAGAACCGGAAGTAAATGATACCAAGACATATAATAATGGTAAAAAAATTGTTCCGTCGTATTTGCTTCAACCGCAGTTTGTCGATATAACAAATTACAAAAAATTATTAATTGAATCAGGTTATTATAAAGAAAGTGATTTGTAAAAACAAGTTAGAATGGGCCAGATATGCAGTATGTTCTGTATTGCATATCTGTTTCAATTAAAGTGCAGAATGGAAGGTGAAATCATGCCGAACATTTTATTGGAAATGCAGGATATTGTCAAAGAGTTTGCCGGTGGTGTGCGTGCTCTGGATCAGGTTAATATTCAGGTGAAGGAAAAAAGTATCCATGCCTTAGTTGGGGAAAACGGGGCGGGGAAATCTACACTGATGAATGTGCTGAGTGGTGTTTATTCGTATGGAACATACAATGGTACAATCCGATATAATGGTGAAGAATGTCAGTTTAAAAGTATTCGGGACAGTGAAAAAATGGGTATTGTTATTATTCATCAGGAATTGGCGCTGATACCGTACTTGTCGATTATGGAAAATATATTTTTGGGAAATGAATGCCAAAGTAAGGGTATTGTCAACTGGGGAAAGTGCCGGTTTGAGGCGATGAAGCTTATGGAAACGGTAGGTTTGTATGATTTACCGGACACACCAATTAATAAAATTGGCGTTGGTAAGCAGCAGTTAGTTGAAATAGCGAAAGCACTTTCAAAAAATGTAAAATTGCTGATTTTGGATGAACCTACGGCAGCGTTGAATGATGAGGAAAGTGAAAAATTATTGGAACTGCTGTTAATGCTACGCAAAAAATGGGGCATGACAGCAATTATGATTTTACATAAACTAAATGAAATAACCAAGGTTGCTGATGAGATTACAATCATACGCGATGGCAAAACAATTGAAACATTAAACAAAAATACGGATGAGTTTAGCGAAGATCGAATTATTAAAGGCATGGTAGGACGGGAAATAACCAATCGTTATCCGCAGCGAACGGACTGCAAAATTGGTGATATTTGCTTGGAAATAAAGAATTGGAAAGTATATTCTCCTGATGTTGCTGATAAAGTAATTGTTAATAATGTCAATTTAAATGTACGTCGTGGTGAAGTAGTCGGTATAGCCGGATTGATGGGGGCGGGACGGACGGAGCTGGCAATGAGTATATTTGGCAGGGCTTATGGCTCACGTATATCAGGTGAAATCATTAAGGATGGAAAATTAGTTAAAATAACAACGGTTTCCGATGCAATAAAAAATGGTATCGCTTATGTAACAGAAGATCGTAAAGGACAGGGACTTATTTTGATCGACGATATTAAAGTGAATACAACATTGCCTAGCTTGAAAAAATTGTCACTGCGTGGCGTTGTTAATGAAAAAAAAGAAATAAAAGTTGCCGAAGCGTATCTGGAGCGTTTGCACATTAAAGCACAGGGTATCCAGCAGTTCACGAAAAATCTTTCGGGAGGAAATCAGCAAAAAGTTATGCTGGCCCGTTGGATTTATGCCGATCCGGATGTTCTAATTCTGGATGAACCTACTCGTGGTATTGATGTTGGGGCTAAATATGAAATATATTGTGTTATTAATGAACTGGCGTGTCTGGGAAAATCAGTTATTGTGATTTCGTCGGAATTGCCAGAAGTTTTGGGGATCAGTGACCGTGTCTATGTGATGAATGAAGGCAGCTTTGTTGGAGAATTGTCCCGGGAAGAGGCTTCACAGGAAAGCGTTATGCAGTGTATTATGCAGTGCAATAAAAATAAAAAAGCAGTCTGAGTGTTTTAAAGGGAGGATAATGGAAGATGAATAATTTTTTAAAAAGCAAGACGATTCCAGTAGCTGATAGTTGTAAAGCAGAGTCACTAAGTGAAAAATTG
>JBAYAD010000157.1:0-6277 GCA_041669965.1 Selenomonadaceae bacterium | reverse complement strand
TTTGCCAATGGGGATAAATATTATAATGTAAAATATCGTCCCGTATCGACAACGGACGATTTGCATGGACTTATGGCACTTTACGTATGGGATGTATCAGATGTCGAGCATTTGAAGCATGAATATGCCATGGGCAAGCTGGTACTGGGCTATATTCAGATTGATAATTATGATGAGGTGCTGCAGGGACTTAGTGAAGCACAGCGTACGGCTATTGTCTTTGAAGTGAATCGTCTGCTGGATGAGTGGAGCCATAGTATTGGTGGGTTTTTACGCCGGGTGTCGGATGACCTGTATATTATTGTTTTGGAGCGGCAGTCACTTGATCGGGCTCTTGTAGAGAAGTTTGATATTCTGGATAAAGTTCGAGCGCTAAGTGGTGCAAACAAGTTCCCTGTAACACTGAGTCTGGGTATCGCAGTTGCCAGCTCGGCAACGACGATGAGCCAGCTGGGAGAACAAGCTCAGGCGGGTCTTGATCTGGCTCTTGGCCGGGGCGGCGATCAGGTGGCTGTGCAAATTGAGGGCAAGACACAGTTCTATGGTGGTAAGGCCAAGGCTGTAGAGAAGCATACGCGCGTTAAGGCACGTGTTGTTGCACATGCCATCAATGAAATCATTGAGAACTCGGATGAAGTTTTTATCATGGGTCATCACAACGAGGATTTTGATTGCTTTGGTGCATCAATGGGTGTGGCAAAAATGGCACGTCAACTGGGCAAACCGGTTCATATTATTTTGAGTGATATGAATGAAGGTGTTGACAAATTTATGGAAATGCTTAAAGATAAAAAGGAATATACGGATCTTTTCATTTCAGCGAGGGAGCTTACGACGATTATGGCGATTAATCCCGTGCTGTTTATTGTAGATACGCATATTCCACATCTTGTTGCAGGTCCGGAACTTCTAAAACGCATCGATCAGAAAATTATCATTGATCATCATCGACGCAGTGAGCAGTTTATTGAAAATTCATTGCTTATCTATATTGAGCCGGCTTCCTCTTCTACAAGTGAACTTGTTACAGAGCTTCTAATGTACTTTAGCGAAGAACTTGTACTTACACGCATGGATGCAACAGCGCTCTACTCAGGCATTGTTGTCGATACAAAAAACTTTGCCGTGCAAACCGGGGTACGGACTTTTGATGCTGCAGCTTATCTGCGACGCAGTGGGGCAGATCCTGTGATGGTACGTCATCTTTTTCGGACAGATTATGAGACGAATCTTGCCAAGGCCAGAGCAACGGCAGGATCACAGTTATTTGAAGGCGGTCTTATTGTGGCAGCGTGCCCGGAAAATACAATGAATATCCAAACCACTGCGGCACAGGTTGCCGACTCCTTACTGCGTATCGAGTCGGTACGCATGAGTCTTGTTCTTTTTCAGCTGGAACCAGATACAGTGGGAATCAGTGCTCGGTCTTCAGGTGAGATTAACGTTCAGGTCATTATGGAAAACTTTGGTGGTGGCGGTCATCAGAATGTTGCAGGTGCGCAGATAAAGGGTGAGCCTTTGGAAGAAGTTAAAAAGAAAGCAATTGATTTAAGTTTAAAATATATCAAGGAGAATGATAAAGATGAAGGTAATATTACAGCAGGACATTAAAAAAATTGGCAAGAAGGGCGAGATTATCGAAGTTTCTGAAGGTTATGGCAGAAACTATCTTTTACCCAGGAAATATGCGATTGAAGCTAATGCTGCAAATGTGAATGTAGCATTGGCACAAGCTAATTCTGCTGCGCGTAAAAAGCAGCAGCAAATAGACGAAGCGAAGCTTATGGCAGCACAGCTGTCAAAAATTGAAGTATCAATACCGGTAAGAATTGGTGAGGGCGGCAAGCTTTTTGGCTCGGTTACAGGTAAAGATGTAGCAACAGTGCTTAAGCAGACGCATAAGATTGATATTGATAAGCGCAAGATTGAAATAAAAGGGGAAGTCAAGGGTGTTGGCACATATGATGCTGTCATTAAGGTGCATCCGGAAATTACAAGTACAATCAAGGTGCATGTAGTAGTTGACTAGGAAGAGGAAGTTTATGAAAGGGTTTTTAGATAAATTATTACATCCGAGAAAAAAAATGAAAAAAAAAGCAGCAGAGCAGGTAAAACGAGCGGAAAAGGATACGGAGACCATTGATAAAGAAATTGATGCGATCTATGGTATCCTTGTTGATATCATTGGCTCGGATAAGCTTGTACTGAAGGCAGGAAAGCTTGGCGCGATGCATCTCATGCGGTCAGATAAACGTGGTGAACGAGTGCTGGCGCTGCAAAAGCTTGTGCAGGAAAATCCGACACTTGAAACGATACCGGAAGATGCGGAGATTCCAGAGATTTTATCACAGCTATCGGAAGATTTGGCAGATATCATGGCACGTAGATCGATCGAAGACAAGATTGAGCGAAAGATTGCAGAAAAGCTGGAAGAAAACCATCAGGACTATGTAAAGGATCTTCGTATGCAAGTACTGAAGGATGAAAAGCCAGAAGAAGATACACCACAGGAAAAAGGCAAGCTTGAAAAACTTGAAAAACTCGAAGAAGTTAAGCTGACACAATCGGTCATGGAATTGCTTCGCCCCAATACTCTGGATGAGATCGTCGGGCAAAGACGGGCTGTAAAGTCACTCAAGGCGAAACTCAGTTCGCCGTATCCACAGCATTTATTGCTCTATGGACCACCGGGTGTCGGCAAGACAACAGCCGCTCGGCTTGTACTTGAGGAAGCCTGTAAAACGAAATACACACCGTTTGGTGCGAAAGCTCCATTTGTTGAAACTGATGGAACAACGCTGCGCTGGGACCCTCGGGACATGACGAATCCGTTGCTTGGTTCCGTGCATGATCCGATTTATCAGGGGGCGCGCCGTGATCTTGCTGACAGCGGTGTGCCGGAGCCAAAACCGGGACTTGTAACAGATGCACATGGTGGTATTCTTTTTATCGATGAAATCGGTGAAATGGATGAGATGCTGCAGAATAAGCTTTTGAAGGTGCTTGAAGACAAGCGGGCTTTTTTTGAGTCGGCTTACTATGATCCAACGGATGAGGGAGTGCCCCAATATATCAAAAAACTTTTTGATAAAGGGGCTCCGGCAGATTTTGTTCTTATTGGAGCAACAACACGTGATGCGAGCTATATTAATCCAGCATTGCGCTCACGCTGTGCCGAAATCTATTTTGAGCCACTTACACCAAAACATATACTGAAGATTGTTGAGAATGCAGCAAAAAAGCTTAAAGTAGAGCTTGGTGAAGGTGTTGCAGAGCTTATTGGGGAATATACGATCGAAGGTCGTAAAGCAATTAATATATTGGCCGATGCCTACAGTGTTGCTCTGCAGCGTCAAACGGATGACAGTGTAGAAACAGAATTTGTCATTGCAAAAGGCGATGTCTATGAAGTTGCACAGGTAAGTCGTCTTTCTCCATTTATTACAAAGCGGGCTTCGAATGAACCGGCCGTTGGCAAGATATTTGGGCTTGGTGTGGCGGGTTTTCTTGGCTCGGTTATTGAAATTGAGGCAGTGGCTTTTGCGGCACATGAAAAAGGCAAGGGAACTGTACGATTTAATGAAACAGCAGGCAGCATGGCGAAAGACTCTGTATTTAATGCCGCATCTGTGCTGCGTAAGCTCACGGGTAAGGATATACATGATTATGATGTTCATATCAATGTGATTGGTGGTGGCAATATCGATGGGCCATCGGCAGGGACCGCGATTCTTGCGGTACTTGTTTCGGCAATCACAGACCGCAAGATTCGTCAGGACATTGCGGTTACCGGTGAAATTTCTATTCAGGGTCGTGTACGACCGGTCGGCGGGGTTTTTGAAAAAGCTTATGGAGCGAAGCAGGCTGGTGTGAAGATGCTTATTATTCCAAAGGAAAATGATAAGGATATTCCGAAGGAACATCTTAAGCTTGATATTCGTGCTGTAGAAACAGCAGAAGAAGCTCTTGCACTGATTTTTGCTGATACGGAAGAATAGTTTAAGCAGCAGTAGAATTTGTATTATATAACAGGACGAAGGAATATGCGATGGAGCGGCAGGAAAAGTGCCGCATCATCGCATATTCCAGCTATATATTGATTATTTGTTATAGATTGGAAGTGTAACCATTGATTGAAAGAGTACCACCGCAGAATATTGAAGCGGAACAGGCTGTGCTTGGTGCAATGCTTATTAAGAAAGAGGCAATCTCCGAAGTTACGCAGATATTGAAGGCCTCTGATTTTTATCGTGAATCGCATCGTATTATTTTTGAGGCAATGCTGGAGCTTTTTAATAAAAATGAAGCGGTCGATCTTATTACGATAACAAACCAGCTCAAAAAGACAGAGCAGCTCGAAAAGGTCGGCGGTATTGCCTTTGTAACATCATTAGCAAATTCGGTGCCAACAGCTGCCAATGTTGAATACCATGCGAAGATTGTCGAAGAAAAAGCGCAGATGCGCAATCTCATCAATTCAGCAACGGAAATTGCCGGTATGGGTTATGAGGATACGGAAGATGTTGCTCTGGTTATGGACAAGGCGGAAAAGATGATCCTTGAGGTCGCAGCGCACCGTAATGGCGGTGACTTTGTGCCAATCAAGGATATCCTGCTCAATACCTTTAGCAAGATTGAACAGCTCTATGAATCGAAAGGTGGTCTTACGGGGATTGCCTCTGGATTTAAAGATCTTGATAAGTTAACATCAGGACTGCAGCCATCAGATCTTGTTCTCGTCGCAGCCCGTCCAAGTATGGGAAAGACAGCTTTTACATTGAATATAGCCACACATGTTGCAGTTCGTGAAAAACAGGCAGTTGCATTCTTCTCACTGGAAATGTCGAAGGAGCAGCTTGTACAGCGCATGCTTTGCTCTGAGGGAGCCATTGATTCACAGCGGCTGCGTGTTGGTGAGCTGGAAGAAAAAGACTGGACGAAGCTCATCAGCGCGGCTGATCGTCTTGCTTCGGCGCCGATCTTTATTGACGATACTGCTGGTATTACTGTTATGGAACTGCGGTCAAAGGCACGCCGACTTAAAGCGGAGTACGATTTAAAACTTATTGTCATTGATTATCTGCAGCTTATGCAGGGACGTCCGGGCAAGAATAGCGGGGACAATCGTCAGCAGGAAATCTCCGAAATTTCGCGTTCGCTTAAGGCACTTGCACGTGAACTCAATGTACCTGTTGTTGCGCTTTCACAGCTTAGCCGTAGTGTCGAATCACGCCAGGTCAAGAAACCGATGCTTAGTGATCTTCGTGAATCCGGTTCCCTTGAACAGGATGCCGATATTGTTATGTTTCTGTATCGTGAGGACTACTATGATCCGGACACAGAGAATAAAAATATTACGGATGTCATTATCGCCAAGCATCGTAATGGGCCGGTTGATACGATACAGCTCTTCTTTCACAAGCAGTTTACAAAATTTGCGGATCTTTCCCGTATGCAATAGAGCAGAAATTAAAGAGAAACAGTATTTCAAATTAATATATTTAATTTGAAATTTTTCGTAAATAGAACGAAGCGGCCTTTATGAATTAGAGTTCATGGGGATATAAATGATACAAAATGTGATGGTTGGCAATTTAAAGTATAATCTTTTTCATAAAGGACTTTCGATTTGCTGGTATATATTTGATCGAAAGTCCTTATGTATTTGTAAAAACAAATTTATAAAATCTTTATTGTAATGGGCAACATTTGCAATATAAAAAGCAGCTTTGTTATTGGCAGGGGAGACATATGAGTGCTACACTATAAAGAAAGTTTTAAATATGAGGGAGTCGGAGTTTGAATGAAGAAAATTAATCTTGGACTTTTGTTTGGGGGGCAATCTGCTGAACATGCAGTTTCGCTGCAATCTGTTCAAAATATTATAGAGGCCATTGATAAAGAGAAATATGATCTTACACTCATTGGAATTGATAAGAGTGGGCAATGGAACCTCTATACCAATGATATGATTTTACAGGCAGGAAATTCATTAGAGAACATAAAAGAAAAAAATGATGGCAATATGGTTTTTACACTTGGGGATGAGATGAAAAAAGACGTGCTTTCCTGCAAAGGCGGGATGAGGCAAGCCATTGATGTGGTTTTTCCGGTTTTGCATGGTACCAATGGTGAAGATGGTACCGTGCAAGGTTTGTTGAAACTTGCTAATATTCCTTGCATTGGAGCAGGGGTATTGGCATCAGCTGTTGGTATGGATAAAGATGTGACGAAGCGGATCTTGCGAGATGCAGGTATTGATATTGCTAGATTCAAA
>JBAYAD010000156.1:0-6293 GCA_041669965.1 Selenomonadaceae bacterium | reverse complement strand
GCCTCTACTGCCGCATGAAGAACAGCATGTACTTCATGCGCTTCTTTCTTTACCACATTATTATTAAGTACTGCTCCAATAATTGATTTAATAAGTTTTTCAGGAAAATCGCTACGTCCGGTATTACCGCCAACTTCCGTAACAGCAAAACAATATCCGCTCTCATGCAAATAGTTCTTTATCTCCTTTTCATCGGCAATTGTACGTGTCATCGCCAAAAGCATTGCGGCCGATCCAACTCCGTTAATCATCCTGCTGATAAGTTCCATAAAAAAAATCCTCCCTGTAGCTATGATTGCAGCTATGATGCAACAGCATCTTTTACCAAGATTCAGGGATTTCATCAAATGAACCAACAATAAATAAAGTGCCCGTTCCACTTGTCACCAACTCATTTTTTGTATTTTTAACTACAACGTCGATAACAAGAGTAGAAATCCCTTTATGCATAACCGTTGCGTAAGCCGTAGCCTTATCACAAAAATATATGGCATTTATATAATTTATATTCAAATTCAAGGTAACAACGCGTTTACCTACGCTGGCACTCACAACCCCCATAGCCGTATCCATCAAAGTTGCCAAAGCACCTCCATGCGCCGCTCCATAAAGGTTTGTATATGTATCATCCACCTCCATACTTAAAACAGCATCGCCACATTTCACCTGATCCAATTGAATATTACAAACCTTCACAAAAAGATTTTGTTTATAATTTTCAATGATGAACTGTTCTATCTCCGTACCATTTGAAAGCACCCTTTTCCCCCCTCATATATTACGCAAGAATTGTATCACAAAAAATAATTTTAAACAACAAACTTTTTTATTGAAATTTATGAATATATAGTAGATTTACAACATATATATTACAAAATTATATAAAATATAACGAAAAAACTCTCCTTTGTGTTATGTTTTATTTGCTATAAAACACATAACCAAAAGAAAGCTTTTCCATAAACAGATAAATAACATCAAGTATGTCTATCTGTTTTTCTTATTTCATTTCGCTGAGAATTTTTAAAAACAACTTGCTGTATATAACAACCAATTCTTTATTTAACAAATCTACAATTATTCCATTTTAACTTCATGCTGTTCATTGATCCGTAAAGAAAAATCAGCAATTGAACGAGAATATTCCCTATCATGCGTTGCTAAAATAATTGTCTTTCCCGCTCGTTTAAGCTCCTGTAAAAAACCAACCAGCCATTTTTGCGTTTTTTCATCCAATGAGGCAAATGGCTCATCAAGCGTCCACACACTTGGGTTCATAACCATAATCGAAGCAATAGCAACTTTCTTTTTTTCACCACCGCTTGAATA
The DNA here is from genome assembly GCA_041669965.1 of Selenomonadaceae bacterium. GTDB lineage: Bacteria > Bacillota > Negativicutes > Selenomonadales > Selenomonadaceae > UBA1792. The sequence continues at coordinate 4,964 of JBAYAD010000156.1, read as the reverse complement.
ATATGGTGCTTTATAACGCAGCCTTGTCAAATCCAAAAGATCAAGCACTGTTTCTACTCGTGCTTTAATCTCCATTTCCTGAAACCCCATCTGCAGAGGACCAAAAGCAATTTCTTCTTCCACACTGCTGCAAAAAAGCTGCACATCAGGATTTTGCCAAACAAAACCCACACGCTGATGATACCACTTAGCAAAACGATTTTCCTGCATCGTTTTCTGATTTATTTCTTTCCCGGAAAAAAAATAACTTCCTTCAGCCGGAAAAATAAGACCATTCAACATTTTAAGCAGCGTCGATTTACCAGCTCCATTCGGACCTTCCAAAGATACAACTGCTCCCTTGGAAATTAAAAAAGTCGCATAGCGCAGAATAGGTTCATCACCATAGGCATAGCAAACATCCTGAAATTCAATCATTATAAAACTCCCTCAATATAGATATACAGGATCAATAAAAAAATTGCCAATATGAAATAAAAAAAATCATACCGCCTCAATTTTATGTGATTCTCTAATCTATATTCACCTGTAAAACCACGACAACACATTGCCTGATACATCTCTTCTGACATTTCCCGTGATTTTAAAAAAGCAACTCCAAAAATTCCTGCAAAAACACGTTTTTTTTGACGATTTTTACCTACAGAACGCAGCTTCACAGCATAAAGCATTTGCAGACAGACTTCACCCAATAAAACAATATATTTGAGCGTAAGATCAAATATGAAAATCAACAATTGTGGTACACGAAAAAAACGCAGACTGCCAGTTAAGCTATGCCACGCAGTTGTCGTCACTAAAAGACTCATTGCCATAACCGTCAAAATGGTTTTACCCACAATAAGAAGCAATGCCTGTTGCTGTCCCAACCATATTGATGGTAAAAGAATTAGCAATGACACTCCGCCTGCTGCTAAAGCCGCCCGCAAAACAACCAGTAATTTTTCTGCGGACAATCGGCAAAGAACGATAAGTTCTCCAGCCAGAACACAAAGCAAAAAAGCACTATTTCGCGCCGAAGCTGTCAGAACAAGCAGAACAACAGTCAGTAAAATTTTACCAGTTATAAATTGGGCCGAAAAATTACCGCTTCCACCTTGTTTTTTTATAGAAAATAAAATATGTGCTATTTTCAAAATAGATTTTGAAATAAAGAAATCTCTATCTTGCTGTGGTTCATAATTTTCTTCTTTATACAGCCATTTTGGCAAAATTACCTGTTTCAATACTTAAACTCCGCCAGATGATTTTCCATAATTAACCTTATCCTTTACAAAAGAAGAGAGCACTTTAAAAATAATAATTAGCAATGCTGTTCCAATAACAGCAGATAAAATATAACCAAATAAATCCGGTAATGTACCTACGGTATAATCAGGAAAAAATGCTTCAAAAGAACTGCCATTTTCCAGACCCGATGGAATATAGCCCAAATTAGCTCCGTTATGTGCCACTTTTACAATTTCTTCAGGTGCCCATTCGCCCCAAGCTGTTCCATCAGCTAAAAGACCTATTGGAGTTGCAAGGATAAGTACTGTCAAAAGGCCATAAAGTGAAAAATTTCCCTTCCCTTTATGCTCCAAAAAAAGACCTGCTGATGTTTTCTTCAAATAGCCATAAATAGCTGTAGTAAACACAACTTCAGCCAGACCAAAAAGAGTCAAATGACCAATCATCATTGCCGGAATTGATATAGATAACGTATATGGACAGTAAATAGCCTGACCTGCAGCATTATGAAAAAATATTGGCTGAATACCAAATTCAACTGCAGCACAAAAAGCTGCAGCATTGATACCTATATAAGAACCAATGGCAATTGCCAAATATTCACCGCGCTCAGATGAAACCCGTTTCTTTATTTGCTTATAAACAAAATATCCTGTAAATGGCAAAACAAAAGCCATATTAAAACAGTTTGCCCCAAAAGCTAAAATACCACCGTCACCAAAGAAAACAGCCTGAATAAAAAGTGCGACTGTAATAGCCAGACAAGCAGCACCAGGGCCAAATAAGACCGCGAGTAATGTTCCGCCTACCGCATGACCAGTTGTTCCACCGGGAAGCGGTACATTAAACATCATACTAAGAAATGAAAATGCTGCCCCAATACCCAAAAGCGGCAGTTGTTCCTTCGGTATTTCTGCCTTTACTTTCTGCAGTGCCATTCTCCAGACGGGCAGCATTACAGCTCCCATCACTGCACAAGTTGAAGGACTTAAATAATTTTCCGGAATATGCAAGAAAATCACATCCTTTCTAAGATATGCAATTATTATAAGTCTTAACGAAAATGTCTACAAGCTACCGGGGGGGTTACGCATGTATAAAAATTACAGCTAAAACAATAACTATACAATATTTTATTGTTTTAGTCTAAAAAAAATCATACTGCTAAAAAGCAATATGATTTTCTTATAGATTTATATATCGAGGTTTTTTACAAGATTTGCATGATCTTCGATAAATTTACGACGTGGTTCTACCTTATCACCCATGAGAATTGAAAAAATTTCATCGGCAGCTTCTGCATCTGTCATATCAACACGCAGCATAATACGATCCTGTGGATCCATAGTCGTTTCCCACAACTGTTCCGGATTCATTTCGCCAAGACCTTTATAGCGTTGTACGACTATGCCCTCACGACCAATTTCATCAAGCTTCTTTGCAAGTTCTTCATCACTAAATGTATACCAATGCTTCTTGCCTTTTCGTACCTGATAGAGCGGTGGCTGTGCAATAAACACACGCCCATTTTCAATCAAAGGCTTCATATAGCGATAAAAAAAGGTAAGCAAAAGTGTACGAATATGTGCACCATCGACATCAGCATCTGTCATAATAATAATTTTACCATAACGACTTTTTGCAAGATCAAATTCTTCCCCAATGCCACTACCAAAAGCAGTTATCATCGTACGAATTTCAGCATTGCCAAAGATTTTATCAAGACGTGCTTTTTCAACATTAAGTATTTTACCACGAAGCGGTAAAATAGCCTGAAAACGGCGATCACGACCTTGCTTGGCTGATCCACCTGCACTGTCTCCTTCGACGAGGTAGATTTCTGCCTGCATCGGATCTTTAACCGAGCAATCAGCCAGCTTTCCTGGAAGACTGCTGATTTCAAGAGCATTTTTACGACGCGTAAGCTCACGTGCTTTTCTGGCAGCTTCTCTGGCACGTGATGCCATAATGGATTTTTCAATAATTTTCTTTGTTATTGCCGGATTTTCTTCAAAGTACTCTGAAAGACCTTCCGTTACGATGGAATCAACAATACCACGAATTTCCGAATTTCCCAACTTCGTTTTTGTCTGACCTTCAAACTGTGGTTCACGAATTTTAAGACTCATTACACAAGTAAGACCTTCACGAATATCTTCGCCACTGAGATTTTCTTCCGATGTTTTCAAGATATTCTGCTTACGGGCAAAATCATTTGCTGCACGCGTAAGCGCAATTTTTAAGCCGGCAAGATGTGTGCCGCCTTCTTCCGTATTGATGTTATTGACAAAACTATAGATGTTTTCAGTATAACTTTCATTATACTGCATCGCGATTTCTACAACCGTTGTATCCTTTGTACCATTAAAATAAATTGGCTCTGGATTAACTATTTCCTTATTTCGATTAAGATATTTTACAAAAGAGTGAATTCCACCTTCATAATAAAATATTTCTTTATTGTCATCACGTTCATCTGTCAGTGTAATCGTAATTTCTTTATTAAGAAAAGCAAGTTCGCGCAGACGATGCCGTAATATATCATATTTATAGCTTGTTTCAGTAAATATTTGATTATCTGGTGCAAAATGTACTTTTGTACCATTTTCATCTGTTTCACCAATAACCTTTAACGGACTCTTTGTCACACCGCGTTCAAAAGAAATTGCATAGATCTTATTATCACGTTTTACTTCAACATCCATAAAACTACTAAGTGCATTTACAACAGATACACCTACACCATGAAGACCACCCGATACCTTATAGCCCTCACCACCAAATTTACCACCCGCATGAAGTACAGTAAGGACAACTTCAACTGCCGGCTTGCCACTTTCATGCATATCTACTGGTATACCACGACCATTATCAATAACTGTGATACTGTCATCTTTATGAATACTTACTTCAATGTGTGTACAATAGCCAGCAAGCGCCTCATCAATTGCATTATCAACAACTTCATATACTAGATGATGAAGACCACGTTCCGATGTACTGCCAATGTACATTCCAGGGCGCTTTCGTACAGCTTCCAATCCTTCAAGAATCTGTATCTGTTCTGCACCATAGTCACCGTCAACAGCCGAGACATCAGCACTTCCTTTATCAAGATGTATTTCTACATCTGTGAGATCAAAATCTTTATCTTCTGTTTCACTATTAAATGCTGCATCAGAAATTATTTTTTCATTTTCATTGCTATTATTATTATTATCATTTTCCATATAATTCTATAGTCCCCCATCATCTAAATTTAATTTTCATCTATATCAAATATCATACCGGCACGCCGCTTTAATGTCAGCGATGAAATTGCCGATAAATAAACTTTATCTTTTGTAAGAACAAATGACTTCGGCTGTTTTTCCAAAATGTTGACGACCCGGCCAAGGGTGTTCATTCGCTCCATAAATTCCCGATTGATATCGGAAGAAACGATCTCATAATCATTAATGGATATTATATCATCCACTGCCACAGTCCTGTCGCTTCCAAGGTGTAAAAACATAGCCTTTTTTCCTCATTTCTTTGATACTGCAGATAACGGCTGCTTCTGCCACACCGTGCCATTCTTTTTTTTAAACGTCTTAGGCCACATCATATCATTACGCAATCGATGAAGTGCCTTTGTAATATTTTCTTCGTTTAACTGATCTGGTGGCAAAGAACGATATAACATGACGAGCGTCCGTGCTTCCAGACTTTTTGTATCATTAAGTGATACCTTT
>JBAYAD010000155.1:0-6312 GCA_041669965.1 Selenomonadaceae bacterium | reverse complement strand
TATAAGATATTTAAAAGAAAAAATGGTCATACGGTGGCTATTTCTAATATTCTTAAAAAAACAGAGGAAAAAGAAGTTTTCAGGCTATACAAAAGTTTGAAATGCTGATATAATGATTGATGTTGCGTTATGCATGGAACATTGTGTATAGGCAATAATTGAAAAAGGCTTGACTTTGGTTTTGTTTTTTATTAGAATATTTTTATATGAGGATGTAACTGCGATTTCCACAGCCCCGGAAGTTCAGGAAAGACCTTGTACAATTGCTTTAAAAAAAGAAACTAAATAAAGTTAATTAAACAGGGAGGGATATCGTATGAAAACAACGTTTATAGCAAATGAAGCAAACATCGAGCGAAAGTGGTATGTTGTAGACGCTGAAGGCCAGACTGTAGGTAGATTAGCTGCTGAAGTTGCAAAAGTACTTCGCGGTAAACATAAACCAACCTTTACACCTCATGTTGATACAGGTGATTTCGTCATCGTTGTTAATGCTGACAAAGCTGTATTTACAGGTAAAAAATTAATTAAGAAAACATATTTTCGTCATTCAGGATATACTGGAGGCACTACATTTGTTCCAGCTGGATTGATGATGGAAAAATTTCCTGAAAGAGTCATCGAACTGGCTGTTAAGGGAATGCTTCCGAAAAACAGACTTGGTGCAAAAATGTATACAAAGTTGAACGTTTACGCTGGTTCTGAGCATCCGCATGCGGCACAGAGCCCAGAAGTACTCACACTTAATATTAGATAAAACTGGAAGGAGGAACATTATTTATGGCATTAGTTAGCTACTACGGTACAGGTCGCAGAAAAACGTCAGTTGCCAGAGTTCGTCTGGTTCCAGGTGAAGGCATTGTAACGATTAATGGTCGTGATATGCAGGCATATTTTGGTCTTAAGACTCTCGAGCTCATCGTCAGACAACCGCTTAACTTAACTGAAACAGTTGATAAGTATGATGTAATTGCAAGCGTAGAAGGTGGCGGAGCGTCCGGTCAGGCCGGTGCTATTCGTCATGGTATTTCCCGCGCATTGCTTAAACTCGATGCTGAAATGCGTCCTGCTTTGAAAAAAGCTGGATTTCTCACACGTGATCCACGTGAAAAGGAACGTCGTAAGTACGGTCTTAAAAAAGCCCGTAAGGCTTCACAGTTTTCTAAGAGATAATAATAACAAAATTAAAAGCCACAAGAACTCAGTGTTCTTGTGGCTTTTGTTTAACTCAAAATTCAAAGAGTTTGTTGGAAGTGGGCTATTCTTGCTGGCTGATGTGTTACTATCTGTAGCAATGAAGTAACAATCCTTTTTAAATGCATCTGCTGGCTTGCTGTTGAGCAGCTCACTTAGACGAATGCCCGGTAATGTCATAATTAAAGTTGTATCAACATAGGGAATGCTAGGGCACACAGAGAATGATGCATCAATTCCTGGCTCCTTACTAAAGATAATTCTAATCAGCGTCTTTTTGCTTTCTGGCAGCTGCACATAGTTTTAATAGTCTTTTGTAGTGATATCATTTGCCATCTGTTCAATTGCAAATCGCTCAAAGAGGTGCTTCATTCTTTTTTATTTAAAATATAACATATGTTTGATAAAAACCTACACTTTATAAAGAACTTTGAGTGATTGACACTTGACTGGGTGATGGTAGAATAAAGATTGTCGGTGCGTCTGCGTGATAATGATTTTTTAAGTCGTTTGATTAATTCGAGCGGCTTTTTCATATGGATAGGGAGGAAAATTCTTTTTTTATTGAATTGTGTAAAAAAGAGGAGGCGATATTATGGTTGAATTAAAAAAGACAGGAAAAATAAGTACAATTATGCCAGTGTATTTGATATTAATGGGAATTCAAAAAGATTTAAAGAGATTAGCAGATGGCTTAGAAGTTGTAAATCCTGAAAAAAAAGAGTATTATATTGATTTACAGGCTAAATGTGAGAAAACCATTGAAGAAATATATATATATGCTCAAGCGATAAAAGAAAAAATCAAAGTAATGTAGCGGTATATAAAATATCTTCAAGAATAGATATTAACCTTGTTTTTAATATTAATGGGCTTTTGGTGTCCTTGTAATGTTGTTTTCAAAGTAGTAATATAATAGTATGGAATCGTAAGAAGAAATAGAGCTGTTTCGTTGATTCGAATGGCTTTTCTTTTGGTGTGACAGGTGGTAAAACATGAAGGGAGCGTAAGTATAATGGCTAAGGATATTTGTTTTGGAAATGTAGTTGTGGATTGCAAGAATGAACAAAAGTTGTGTCGATTTTATAAGCAGCTTCTTGGATGGGAAAAACAGGAAATGTATGGACACCCAGCAGTGCGGAGCGAGAACGGATTGGTGTTCTTATTTGTACAGGATGATGAATATGTTTCGCCTATTTGGCCTGACGAGTTAGATAAGCAGCAAAAACAAATGCATTTTGATTTTCAAGTGGATGATGTAGTTGTTGCAGTTCAAAAGGCGGAGAAATTAGGGGCTGTTAAAGCAAAAGCGCAGTTTGGTGGAGATCATTTTGTAACGATGATAGATCCCGCAGGGCATCCATTCTGCCTTTGTGCTAAGGGATAATTTATACGAAGTAAAAAAGCACCTTTCGGGGTGCTTTTCTTGTGTCCATTTTTAGAAAAAATTGATATTACGATCTGGTATATTGAGGGAAACTATACTTTTACTGATTTTATTGATTGCGACAAGCTGTTTTCAATGCTGCACTATGTGGAATTGGAGTATGTTAATCATGATATTTTTTTGGTTTTGTAATTTATTGATTGATGTAATTTACATATTCTGCAGGGAACGGTATAATGATTCTAAGGTCAAAGAAAGTTAGCGGCTACATTTATATTTATCATAAAATTTATAAAAATTCAGGGGGAAGTATATTGCGTATATTAAAATCCGTGTTATTTCTATTTTTTGTATTTACGTTATGTTTTTCTTCAAATGCCTTTGCGTCGCCAATCGTATATGAGGGAGTGCCAGCAATGCTATCACCTAATCATATAGTAGGGGTGTTTATATGGAGAGATGACGAAGAGGAATTTCATCTTTCTGTTTCTACAGCTGGAGAAGAACATGTATTTACAGGGGATGTCCAAACCAATGGATATTTTGCTAGAATTAAAGGAAATAATTTCAAGAAAAATGATAACGCTAACCAGTATACTCTTAAAGATCGTGATAAAATCGAATTTCAGTTTACTACAGAAGGCAAAGAATTTGGCATGAAGTTTAAGATTTCTGATGCCACTTCTGTTAAGTTCGATTTATATATGGATGGCAATAAAATTATACCAGCAAATATTTATGTAGGGGAAAATGGCTGGCATCCTAATCAATCGCAATTTACCATTGATACGACACCTTTAAGTTTTCACGAAGGTGATCCTGCCAATGTAAGTACTGTTGTGGTTATTGATCCTGATCCTTGGTGGCATTATGGGGAATCTCCATGGGGACGTTCTTGGCATCATGGTCCACGCCCATAAGTATTACAAAGTATGTTGCTTTATATAGAAAACTTTATACAGGGAAGGTAATTAAATGATATTATCAGGAAATCAGATTAGGAATAAGTTAGGAAAAGAAATTGTAATAAAACCATTTAATGAAAATCAATTAAATCCAAATAGTTATAATCTAAAATTACATAATGAACTTCTTGTATATGAAGATTTTAACTTGGATATGAAAAAAGAGAACAAGTGTAGGAATATCATTATCCCAAAGGAAGGTATAGTTTTAGAACCAAACAAACTTTATCTTGGTAGAACTAAAGAATATACAGAAACAGATAAATTTGTTCCAATGCTTGAAGGCAGGTCTTCGGTAGGAAGACTTGGGTTGTTTGTACATGTGACAGCAGGGTTTGGAGATGTTGGATTTTGTGGATACTGGACATTAGAAATTCATTGCATTCAACCGATAAGAATATATGCTGAGATTGAAATATGTCAAATATATTACCACTCTATAGATGGTGATTATAATAAATATTCTAGTGGTAAATATCAAAATAATACAGGAATACAACCAAGTTTATTGTACAAAGATTTTAAAAACTAATATCAGGGAAGATCTAATGAAAATATAGTAAATCAATTGTAATATAATAGTTGCTTACTGGTAATAAAACACCAGTGACTTTTTGTTTTACAGGCTTACAGATTTTTCAAGAGGATAAGTTTTATACCTATACTGGCAAGACAAAACTATTACAGACTCAGTAATTGCAAGGTGGGGGGGATCAAATAAAAAAAATCAGCTATAGAACTTGTGGTTTTTTGCAAAACATGTTATAATTAATTCTAGTGCTAGTATATATACGATGGTTTTATTGAATAGTAGACCGCTCGGATTATCGAGCGGTTTTTGTGTTATATAAGAAAGGAATTTAAAATGTATTACTTAAATAAAAATTTAATAATTGAAATGACAGATGGAACGAGACATGAGGGGGCTTGTATATTAGAAGATGCTATGAGCTTTGTGCTTAAAGCAAATACAAATGATGGCTCAAATCGACAGAATAAATATTTCTTTAACGATATAATTTCATGTATGGAAAAATATGCATGATGAGAAATAAATAACAGATTTTTGAACAGTCTATATCAATAGACTGTTTTTTTGTATGCTTATTTTTTAATAACGAAGATATTAATGATTACTAAAGGGATAGAGGAAAGCCTATTTGCATATTTATAAGTATTGTAGTAATTATGGGAGTTGTCTGGTGAAATATTCGAAGGTTATATTTTTAGAAAAAGAGAGAATTATGATTGAAAAAAGTATTTTTGAAAACGATATGAAAGAAATCATAAAAACAGTTCATAGGAAAAAGTAATTTAGATGTGTACAGTCAGATATAAGAAAAAAATCTTGCGTTTATAATATTATTGATATGGTATAATATTATAAGATTATATGAAATGGAGTGTATAAATGAATAATAAAGAATGGATACCGGCAACAATTCGGCACCAGAAAAAAGTTGGTTATATAAGGAAAGGCTTTAAAATAAAAGTTTCTGTGGCAGAAAAGTTTATCGCAGCCTGCAAAAAAGCTGATTTACCACAGGCAGCAGTTATTGAGGAGCTTATGGATGGGTTTTCAAAGAAACAGGGGATTCAGTGACTTGCATAAAATCTAAAAAAAATTGTGTTTAAAATAATAGTGCTTTTTATGCAGACAGTTTTTGTGTATAACTGTATAAAAGTATGTAAGAAAATGGAGCGTATTTATGGAAAAAGCGGTTTTTTTTGATATTGATGGTACTTTGATTGATTCCGGACATGGGATGCCGTACATGAGTCAGCGAACAAAACAGGCAATTCGTGACTTACAGGCGGCGGGGCACTATACTTTTATTGCATCGGGACGACCCTATGCTTTTTTAGATAAAGAAATATTGGAGTTTGGCTTTGATGGTTATATTCTAATGAATGGTGCGACTGTAATACTTGGTGATAAGGTTATTTATAAAAAAGCGTTACCGGATGACTTTGTTCAGGACACTTGCAATCTTTGTGAAGAAAATCAAGTTGAATATATTTTACAAGGAACACATCATGTTTATTTGAAAAATAAATTTTCAGGACTCGATGAATTTTATACAAGTTTTCACATAGCCAAGGATCATTTTATTTATGATTTTGATCGTACCAGAACAAGTGCATATAAAATGGAGTTTTTGGCACAGAATGAAAAAGGAAAGGCATTGTATCATTCTTTACTGAATGCAGATATGACCGGTATTCAGGATCCAGCACACAATATGAATTTTGAACTTTATGCAAGAGCAGAAACGAAGGCTACTGGAATCCGGCATACATTAGATTATTTGTCGATTCCGATAGAGAATAGTTTTGCTTTTGGTGATGGGGAAAATGATCGGGAAATGATGTGTGCAGTGGGCTGCAGTTTTGCTATGGGAAATGCGCAGCCATCGTTAAAGAAATTTGCAAATTATACTGTGGATTCTGTGAGGAATGATGGTGTCGCTGAAGGGATTAGCAGGTATATTTTAAATCAAGCACATATAAAATAATGCATTTTATAATAAATGAAATCAGTTATTCAATTGACATTTAAACGCAAAGATTTTATACTTGAAATTGTATTTGATAAATATCTGCGGGGGTGTATGAATGACTGAGTTAAAACGTATTATGATTAGTATACCGGAAAGAATGCTGGAAGAAATTGATTCTTTTGCAGCAACGGAAAAATTAAGCCGCAGTCAGTTTGTTCGTGATGCGATGGGAAATTATATCGAAGACTGTAAACATCGTGCTTTT
>JBAYAD010000154.1:0-6370 GCA_041669965.1 Selenomonadaceae bacterium | reverse complement strand
TCCCATATGCTTTGCTTTTGTCAGTCTTGACTCAACAACATCCATTATTGCAACTTTTGCGCCCTTCATCTTTGCTGCCTGCAGAATAATCAAGCCAATTGGACCTGCTCCGCAAATCAATACCATATCATCCGCAGTCAGTCTGCCGCGTTCCAGAACCTGAGCTGCTATACTATAAGGCTCTACCATGGCAGCAATCTTCCATGGAATACTTTCCGGTACTTTATATACATTGGCGGCATACGCAGCTGCGTATTCACGAAATCCACCATCACGATGAACACCCATAACACTTAGCGACTTACAAACATTATGACGTCCGATCCTGCAGGCATAGCAATGTCCGCACGAGTTTACCGGATCTACCGTCACTCTGTCACCCTGTTTCAAGTTTTTAACCTGTTTACCGACTTTTACGATTTCACCAGCAAACTCATGACCAACAACTCTCGGATATACTGCAAATGCATTCTTTCCATAATAAATATGTGCATCCGAACCACAAATTCCCGCTGCTTTTACTTTAATCAGCACTTCGTTCTCTTTATATTCCGGTATAGGCCGTTCCTCTATCAAAATCTGACCCGGTTTTGTAATTACCATTGCTTTCATTTTCTTACCCCTTTTTGAGTTCATCTTCTAATGATACAGGTCTTCTTATAGAGCCAGTATTTCGTTCCACACCATTTCATCTACGGGAATCCCTTTTTCCTTGTTTTCACGGCAAGTCTTCGCTGCAAGTTCACCCGGATAATAGATTTCCCCATCATCTGTTGTCGGTGTAGAAGCTTTGACATATTCAACAACATCATTTAATGTATTTTCAACAAATGTTTTGTTCGACAATGCAGATGGATTAATCACCATAAATACCTGGCTGCAGCCACCACAGCTGCCAGCCTGCACTTTATCAATTTCCACAGTACTTAGACCATCCGATAGTATCGCCGCCATTGCATCAAGTAAAATAGAAAAACCAGAACCTTTCCAATATCCCATCGGTAGAATACGCATAGATTCTTCTATAAGACCAGGAATATCGGTTAACGTCCCACTCTTATCATAGCCACCCATTACTGGCAATTTTTCATTTTTTAGCCTTGTCACTTGTAATTTCCCATAAGAAAATTGTGACATCGCCATATCAAGCACAATATTGCCATTTTCCCGCGGCAAAGCCATAACAAACGGATTATTCCCTACATGATTGTTTTTTGCCCCCCATGCTGGCATACAGGATTCCGTATTGGTCCAGCAAATAGCGGCATAGCCCCGGTTTGCCGCATCCCAGCCATACGTACCGCCACGCATCCAATGGGTTGTGTTTTTTAGCGTAACCAGCCCAATGCCAAATTTTTTTGCCACTTCGATTGCTTTATTCGTAGCAAATTTAGCATTGAGTATTCCCGGACCACGATTTCCATCATAGACTTCAATTGCACCCAGACTTAAAGACAGGCTTGGTTCTGCCTTGACATCCACCCAGCCTTTTTGTATATAATCAACAAATCGTGCTACTCGATTAAGTCCATGTGAATACACGCCGTATAAACTTGATTCCGCATGGGCAAATGCACAAATTTCTGCTTTTTCTTCCTCTAAACCAGCTTTCAAAAAAACTCGTTTAATTTCATCTTTCATAACTGTAAAAGGGATTCTCATTTTTCATTCCTCCAATAATTAATATGTTTGATGATTAATTGTATTCTGTGAATCATCTATAAACCACTTTACCTTTTATAGATGATTTTGACCATATATGATATAATTGTATTTGTACTATATCACTTTATTGGAGAAATTTATGAATAATTTATCTTCGAATCATTTACTGGAAAACATTTTTTTTCAAATCACCTATGCTGCTGAACGTAAATGTACACCAGATTGGCACTTTAAAGGCAAAACCGTTTACGACCGCCACAATCTCATCCTGATTTATGATGGTGAAGCCACCTTGCGATGCAATGAAACAATGTACAAAGTAAAAAAAGGCGATCTTATTTATTTTCGTCCTGGTGATACTCGCTTCGGCACAACAAATGCTGAAAATCTAATGAAATGTTTTACTGTTGATTTTTTTTACACACATTTTATTTTTCAAAAAGGAAAATGGCTCCAGGAATCCATCCCTTTACCATTTTCAACAATAGACACCATCCATGATTCATTTCTCTATCCACGGCTCAGTAAACTTTTTTCTGATTTTATTCACACCTGGCTCCTTAATGATCCAAATCGAATCATTCGGGCTAAATCCATTTTTCGCGAGATTTTATTTTTATTGTTATCCTGGAAGACAACCGATAATTTTAGCTATGATCACATTCGAAAAATCGAAAAATCAATTGATTTCATAGCAAAAAATTACAATCAAAAAATAACATTACAGGATTTAGCTGATAATGCCAACAGCAGTCCAACTTACTTTGAGTTCTTGTTTAAAAAAACCATTGGAAAATCCCCCATCAACTATCTTCTTTTCTTTCGCTTACAAAAAGCAAAAGAATTGATACTTGATGGACATAGTATTTCTTCCGCCGCCTTACATGTTGGTTTTAGCGATGTATTCTATTTTAGTAAATATTTTAAAAAGGTTGAGGGAATTTCACCTTCTCTCTTTTTAAAGAATCGTCATAGCCTGTAATAAATAGATTTCATAATAAATGTTGGATAAGCCTAAAATGCTTATTTCAACATTTATTTTTTGCAAAAAACAGATATATACATCACTAAAAAAAGCAATGCACAACCCTAAAGCATTGTGCATTGCTTAAAAATTTCAGTTCTACATTTGACTTTTCCCGCTAAACTATCATTTTATTTATAAAATATACACGCCTTGCGTTCTAGTAGTATACTTTGTAATTCCTTGGTTATTAAAAGCCAAAATATTTCGAAGCATTATAATAGGAAACATTCTCAGCTAATTGTCCCAGCTTTTTCTTGTTATTGGGATATTCACCATTTTCCACCCAGGTACCAAGTAAGTTACAAAAAATCCGCCTAAAATACTCATGCCGGGTGTAGGAAAGAAACGACCTTGAATCCGTAAGCATTCCGACAAAATTCCCTAAAACAGAAAGATTCGCAAAGCTTGTCAGTTGGGCAATCATACCTGTCTTTGTATCATTGAACCACCATCCGGCGCCAAGTTGAATCTTGCCAGCGATCTCAGTTCCTTGAAAAGAGCCAATAATCGAACCAATAAGTTCATTATCATTCGGATTCAGCGAATAGAAAATCATTTTGGGCAATGTTCCTCTATTGTTAAGTTCATTCAAAAATGCAGTAAGTGCATATCCCGAATTGCCGACAGCAATACAGTCAAAACCCGTATCTGCTCCTATTTCTTTTAACGCTCGTGCATTTGGACTACGCTGTACAGAATAATGTATCTGCATACCCCAGCCACGTTTGTAATATTCTCCTGCTAAAAAAAGCAGTACTGCCGTCTTATATGCTTCAATTTCCGCAACGGTAAGCACTTCACCATTAAGATTCTTTTGTAAAATACGATTCACTTCATCTTCTGATACTAACTCAAAGAACATGTAGTTAAGTCCATGATCTGAAGCACGACATCCCATTTGGGCAAAAAATTCAATTCTTTTTTCAAGTGCTGCACAAATATCCGTAAAGCTCTGTATCTTGATCTGTGCCGCCTCACCCAACCGCTTCAGATACGATGCAAAATCCGGCTTTTCAATATTTAAAATAGTATCCGGCCGCATTGCCGGCACAACTTTTGCTGTACAAGACTGTTCTTCTTTAATTTTTTTATGCCAGTTAAGATTATCCGCCGGATCATCTGTCGTACAAATCACTTCTACATTCGATTGCTTTATCAATCCCGGCACAGACATCTCCGGCTCCTGCAGCTTCTTATTGCAAAGATTCCATACAGCCTCCGCTGTTTCACTATCCAGTGGCGTTTTACAATCAAAGTACCGCTGCAATTCCAGGTGTGTCCAATGATAAAGCGGATTCCCAATAGCATTTGGCAATGCTTCAGCAAACTTTTGAAACTTATTCCAATCGGAAGCATTTCCCGTAATATAATTTTCCGCAACACCATTCGAGCGGATCATACGCCATTTATAGTGGTCACCGCCAAGCCAGGCTTCTGTAATATTTTTAAAAACATGATTTTCAGCAATTTCCTGTGGATTAATATGACAATGATAATCAATGATTGGCATGTTCGCCGCATGTTCATGATACAGATATTTTGCCGTCTCATTTTCTAACAGAAAATCCTTATCCATAAATTCTTTCATACTAATACCTCCAATATATTTTTTAAAAGTTCCGCAATCAAGTTAACGCAGCCTGCATTTTTTAAAATGTTTGCAGATTATTCTTCATCAGCCATACCAATTAAATCAAATTTTTCGAAGCTTACAACAACCTTGTAATCATAGGAAATATTCTTATATTTTACGTATACAATACCTTTTGAAGCATTATAGCTCCATCCTTCTTTCGCCTCTTCCAGCTTGTCAAAATCTAAAAATTGCTTTATTTCCCGTCCATCGACCGTAACCCAATACGCGCCTTTTTGCTGATTGATTACTTTTACTAACATTTGGTCTACCGCAGACGTAAAATCCCCTTTTCTTTTGAAAGAAATTTCACTGCGCGCGCTGTTTTTCACAGTAATCATCGTTTCCAAATACATACCAGATAAATAATCATTGGATACACCATCGTCTTCATATAAAGCAAACGTACCATCTTTATTACCGGAAATCAACACTTCCAAATTTTTGAGCGTATCCTTGCGAATATTGAAAATATCATTCGTGCTCGGAACAATACCTCCGTCGCGCAAAAACATTGGAATAGATGCTGCATCTACTGCGATCTCAATTTCCTGCCCTCCAGAAAATTTTTCCATTGTTTTCATATCATACCAGGCTGCTCCCTCTGGCAAATACAGTTTTCTCGTAACTGCACCTTTTTCAAAAACATTTGCAACCAATATACTCGATCCCAGCATAAAAGTAAAATTCTCATCCGTCATACATTTTTTATCATCCTGAAATTCAAAAAACAATGGCCTTATAATCGGAGTTCCTGTTGTACACGCCTCACGCATCAACGAGTACAAAAATGGCAGCAGCTTATAGCGCAGTTTGTAGGCGTCTCTGATAAGTGCAGTATATTCTGCATACATCCAGGGCTCAGTTACTGTATTGTCATTATTCGCAGAATTCATAACAAACCGTGGTTGGAAAATACCATTTTGAATCCAGCGCAGCAACAATTCCGGTTCGGGAGCCCGTCCCGCAAATCCGCCAATATCGCAGCCATTATTTGCAACACCAGATAGTCCCATTCCAATAATCGTATTCACATTAAACTTTGGCGTACGCCAATCCGTCAGGTTATCCCCGGCCCAGGTCTGTGCATACCGCTGAATACCGGCAAACCCCGCCCGATTAATAATATAAGGACGCAGATTCGGATAAACTTCTGCAATTGCTTCCTTACCAACACGTGCCATAAGGTTACTATGCAAAATTTTCAATTGTGACATTTTCCCGCCAGCACCATCAAAATCGCAGACGGCATCCTTATCACTAATGCCATCATATTCGCAGTTGTCATTCCAAACCGTACTGGCACCTTTTTCTAAAATTGTTTTTTTCAGCAACGTCTTCCATGCTTTTCTGCCGCTTGGCTTTGTGAAATCAATAAAGCGTCCCGGGCCGCCCCACCAGCTTCCTATACTATCTTCTGTGTTTTCCGCATTTTTGATAAAAGCATCCTGTTCTTTATAATAGTTGAAATAAGGATGATTCGCTAAAACACCCGGCTTCAAATTAGGAATTACGTTAATACCCTTCTCCTTCATTTTTTGAAAAAACTCTTCCGGAAAAGGAAACTTTACTTTATTCCAGTTAAAGGTATAGCGTAGATTATCCGTTTCACCAGTTGAATACCCCGAAGCCAGCCAAAAATTATCAATCGGAATATCTTCTTTTATATGCTTATCAATAACGCCATAAATTTCCTGATCACAATTTTTTTTCAATTCAGCATAATACATCGTCGACCCTGTATAACCAAGAGCATATTCTGGTGGGAAAGCCTGTTTTCCTGTTAAATCAGTATAACGGCAAACCACATCCTTTACGCTTGGGCCATTGATCAGAAATAAATCAATATCTCCACCATCTGCCATATAGTAGCTGTAACGCGGCCAATAGCCGCTGATTTCACACCCCATATCAAATACAGCATCATATGAATTATGATAAAACAACCCGATTGCTTTTTTGCTGTCCTCATTTAAACGAATATAAAACGGAATATGCTTGTATAGCGGATCTCCTGTTTCCGGATCGTGGCCAATCGCATCTTT
>JBAYAD010000153.1:0-6386 GCA_041669965.1 Selenomonadaceae bacterium | reverse complement strand
GTTTCAAACTTTACGCCAATATCCTTAATTCGCTGAAGCTCAATCTGTAAAAGCTCATGTGGCAAACGTCCACGCGGTATAACCTGCTCCAGCTTACCACCGATTGCTTTCGCATCATCATATACAGTAACATCATGCCCCTTACGTGCCAGCTGCCATGCGGCAGAAAGACCTGCAACACCTCCGCCGATAACACCAATTTTTTTACCCGTTTTATTTTGAGGTGCTTCAATTTTTGTATAAACGGACTTAAATCCGAGTTCACCGATCTGGATTGGTTCATCGATCGTACCACGCGTACAGCCCTGCATGCAAATATTCGGACATACCGAACCGCATACCGACCCGGGAAACGGCGTATAGTCAAGAATAAGCTTGTAGGCTTCTTCTATTTTTCCTTCACGCAAAAGATCATAGCGGCGCTGTGTCGGAATGCCCGCCGGGCAGTTGAATTCGCAAGGGGCCGCATATTTTGCATTATCCCATGATGGCACGCGCTGGCGATAAAGACCTGTAACAACAGTATCCTTTACAGCAAAATCATCCATAGCAACATCACTAAAGATACCGCCATTAACCCATTCTTTCGTCCGAAAGTCCTTGAGATCCGGCTGTGCTTTCGGTTTTTTTTCTTCAAAAGCCAGAGGTCTGAGCTTGTGCCACTGACTCCAGTCAGAAAGCTCGTTGCGAAGCTCCGGCTTTTCGATGGATTCAAGGAAGGTATCCATTTTCCCATCGAGAAAAGCGATATCATCAGCTTCAAGATTGAGCAGCTTAATATCGTCCGGATAGCTGGATGCATTGCCACGAAAATAGACAACCCCGCCTACCATCCCGACACAGGCACGTTCACCAAGCACAGAGGTAAACTGTTCACTATCATACCCGCAGACAACAGCACGACCACCGCCCATAAACTCAAACGAAAAACTGCCGACATTTTTAAGTATCCAAAGCTCTGGTTCTTCATAAAGCGGATCATGCTTCATAAGAGACCCGGAACGTGTACCAGCACGGCCACCAATATAGATTTTACCACCAGCAGAACAGTGGCCCGCCGTATCACCAGCATCTCCTTTGATCGTAATTGTACCACCAGCGTTGAGCCAGCCAACATCAGCCGGAGCCGATTCATCGACAACGATCTCTGTATTATCCAGACACATAGAGCCAACACGCTGCCCGGCATTCGTTACATGAAAGTGAAGCATCTTTCCTTCCGGATGCCACAATGGCCCACCTATATCATGCTGACCGGAGGCCGCTATATCAAATTCTGTTTCACCGCTTGCAACAGCTTCGCTGATTGCCAGCAGCAAGTCCTGCGTAGACATGCGTTCATGTCCTTTTAATGTATCTATTTTAAACATTTTTGTGCTTCCTCCTTAGCATACATATTGAATGCCGAGCTTATCGGCAATCGCTTTATCCGTTGATACGAGAGCATCGCTGCGGCCAACGGGAAGCGAGCTGTTCCCAATAGGCGCCATAAGCTTTCTGAGTTCCATGTCAAATGCAAGTACATAATCGACAATTTTCTGCGCTCCACGATCAATATCAAGGCGTTTTACAAGCCGCGGATCCTGCGTACAAATACCCGTCGGGCACTTGCCTGTATTGCATGAATTACACCGCCCCTGCTCATTGCCTACGCAGCCAAGCAGCTGGATGAGGATCTTACCGCAAAACACACCATTCGCGCCAAGGCAGATCATTTTAAAAGCATCCGCTGCAGCATTGCCTGTCATGCCAATACCACCACCAGCGAACAACGGAATCTGTCCCTGCAAACCCTGCTTAACCGCTGCAAGATAACAATCTCTGAGCTTCGATACAATCGGATGGCCCGTATGATCAAGTGATATTTCATTTGCTGCACCTGTTCCACCCTGAATGCCATCAATGAAGAACCCTCCACAAATCTTGTATGGATCCCTCAACAAATTATTATATACCGATACAGAAGTTGCAGATGCTGCGCACTTAATAGCAACCGGAACACGAAAACCAAACGCTGCATTAAGCGACAAATGCATCTTCTGTACAGATTCTTCGATTGAATAAAGGCCCTGATGATTTGGCGGCGAAGAAAGCGTTGCTTTCGGAACACCACGAATAGCCTGTACATGTTCAGCAACCTTAGCTGCCGGCAAGAGACCGCCATCGCCAGGTTTTGCGCCCTGACCAATTTTTATAAGAACACCGGCCGGATCTGCGACCATTTTTGGCAAGGCCTTAATAATACGATTCCAGCCAAAGTGCCCGGATGCAATCTGCAGAATAGAATACTTGAGATATTCAGATTCAAGAAGCTTTACCGGCATACCCCCTTCACCAGAGCTCATGCGTACCGGAAGCCCGCATTTTTCATTAAGGTAAGCAGTCGCCATTGCTACGGCTTCCCAAGCACGTGTTGAAAGAGCACCAATTGACATATCCGAAAAAACAAGCGGATAAATCCAGTTAACCGGCGGCGTCTTATGTGCCATTTCCAGTTTGCCGCCAACCATCTTAAACGGAAGTTCTCTTGGAGAAAGCACCCGACCGAAGGGTGCCCGAATATCGAAAGTATGACGCTGTGAATCAAGCGAGGGATCTGTCATCTGACTGATGCGGCCAACGACAATGCTGTCAAGTGTACGCTGCGCATTGAGGTTTGTACGACCACCGCGCTTGATTGGACCACTGTCACGCGAAAGCAAAGTTTTGCGTGTATCCGGATTTCGCACCGGACGAATTGCATTATTGGGGCAGACTTTTTCACACATGCCACAGCCCGTGCAGGCATTCGCAAGACTGGCGACCTGCTGGATGATTGGACGAACCGTGTGCTGATGCACCGGATTTGGTTGTGTACCTTGCGATACGGTAATCGACTGCTGCTGCACTGTCGGCTGGATTGCACCAAACGTACAGGATGCAACACAGCTTCCACACATTGTGCAGCGGTCGGCATGATATTCTATTTCCCATGCGAGATCGTTCACCGCAATATCTTGTGTTTTTACTGTTTCCATCTCTGCACCTCCAGATTGTTGTCAATAACAACAACTTCTCGTTCATTTGGATAAATATCTTTTGTCATATCACGATCCGGCATGATTTCATTAAGTCCGCAAACCTCTGAAGAAATCGCGATCGTCGTATCATCTCCACCAATAACAACCGGGCGGAGCTTCTTTGAATCACAGCAGGTTAGCATTCGACCATCCGGAAGATTTGCAATGATCGTGTTCGGGCCGTTAATTTCAAGATTAGCCAATGACTGGCGGATAGCCTTGAGTACTTCCTTATCCGGGCGTTCCTCAATTTCAGCAAAAGGCAGCGGTGTTATAACATGCTTATAATAGTCAATTGGCCACTTGAGTTCGTGGAGTACATAGTGAAGCGTATAAAGGAAATTTTGTGAATCCGATTCAAAACCTGTATAGCCGCGATGCAGAGATTTCTGAAACTCCTTGTTTTTTGTATAGAAGGTGTTTTCTCCATTTGCACAAAGCGTATATCCCTGCAAAAAAAACGGATGTGCTGCATAACGTACAATATCATAGTTTGTATTCTGACGGCACTGCGCGACGATGCTTTTGGCGACAAGACAGCCATTGTCATCCCAAAGACGAAAATACGTTGCAATATCACGTGGATCGCCAATTTCTTTAAGTGTCAAAACGTCCGGCCAAAAAGAATATACATAGCCTTCCCCGGCAGTTTCCAACAAAGCCCGAAGCGCCAGACGCGTATCCATAAGCAAATCTTCACGCTGTTTCTGCGTTTTTTCATTATAATGCTCCGGATAATCATAATTGCGAAAAATGTAATACGGCATTGCCTTAATATCAAGCCCCGGCTGCTTATTCGGAACAGGAATCCATTCTGCCAGCTGTACAAAGTTATGGCTGTCCATATATTCTTCTACCATCTGTGCACCATGCTGAGTACAGGCAAGCGACAGCAAAGGCTTATCCTTGTAGTTCGAAAAAATCCCGTATAAATCCTGCATAACCATAGCAAATCCCGAGTTATCATGACCCTCCTGCTGTGGCAGCATAAGATGCAATGCCTTGGACGGATGAAACGGAACTTTACTTTTAATGGAACCTATTCTGCACATATTCTCTCCTCCAATACTATACAAACGCATTCATATTAAAATGAATTTCTTACATCAACAAAAAAAGATCGTATAATCGGTACCACCAGACCGATATACGATCCTTCAGCCCCATTGCCGACATTCTCCTTATAATATGAAATAACTATAAATCCATTTCGTTCTTTTCTAAATCGTTGTTTTCCATTCAATAAATACATTTGTTTTTATGAGCTACATTTAAATGTAACGTACTTATCATTATAAGAATGTAATCTTATACTGTCAATATGCATATTGCGTTGTAATTTTCTGAAAAATTTCTTGATTATTATGGCATTACAATAATTATAGCTTGCTCAATATGCATATTTATTCATTAATTCGTATTTTATGCAGTTTTTTATTGCTTTAAATTCTTGTTAATATTGTCTACTATAGCTAATATACAGCCCTTTCTCTCTTTATTTCTTCTATGCAAAATTATTATGTATTGTATTGTTTTACGGTATACATAAATACAATTCATTATATTTATATATACCTGCATCTATTATGTATTTTGTATATTTAAAAATAATTTTTTCGCCTGCTTTAAATTAAAATATTCAATATTTTTCCTATAATCGCAAAAATTATATTAATAACTTGTTTTTCAGTCTTTTATTTTTCCCACTCAGTTACTTCTTTATCCCAATCAGCTAAATGTAGTAGCTTTTTTTACAATTTATATTTATACTACAAATAAGAAATAGTCATTACAAATGACTGTATCGTTATTTTAAATGGAGGCGAAAACAATGAATAGTTTAGTAGAAAAACCCTCATTTTTTAAAAAATATGGCTTACTTCTTGCATGTATTACCATGGCAATTATTTTTATGATACCAACCCCGGCAGGCCTTACGGTATCGGGACACAGAATGCTTGGTATACTAATTTTTTCCGTCATCATATGGATAACGGAAACCGTTACGTATCCAGTCAGTGCCACCCTAATTGCTACTCTAATGCTGCTCTGTCTTGGTTTTTCTCCTGATTTGGTCCATCCTGAAAAGCTTATGGGCACTGGCACTGCTGTCAATATGACATTTTCCGGGCTTAGCAACAGTGGCACAATTCTCGTCGGGGCAGCGCTTTTTCTTGCTGCTGCAATGATGCATACCGGCCTTGATAAGCGCATTGCTCTTTATATTCTTTCAAAAGTGGGCTCAAAAACAAATCGTATTGTTGCAGGAATGATTTTTATCGGCTTTATCTTAGCTTTTTTTGTTCCAAGCACAACAGCACGTGTTGGCTGTATTGTACCCATTGTATTAGGTATTATTACCGCTTTTGGCATGAAAATTGGCAGCCGATTTTCTGCACTTCTAATGATTGCAACAGTCCATGCTGCAAGTATTTGGAATATTGGTATTAAAACTGCTGCTGCACAAAACATGGTTGCACTTGGATTTATTGAAAAACAGCTTGGCGGCACGATTACTTGGCTCAACTGGTTTATTGCAGCAGCCCCATATGCGGTGATTATGTCGTTTGTCCTTTATTTTGTCTGCATGAAAATGCTGCCCCCAGAAACAATGGAAGTTGCCGGTGGGGATGCGGCTGTTCAAAAAGCCATAAAAGAACTTGGTCCCATGAAAACATCGGAAAAAAAGCTTATGTTGATTTCCATCTGTCTTCTTTTTCTTTGGACAACAGAAAAAATTCTGCATCCGCTAAATACAACAACGACAACAATTATCGCAGTCACTTTAATGTTTATGCCGGGAATTGGCATCATGACCTGGAAAGAAGCTCAGCCTAAGATTTCCTGGGGTACGCTTATTCTTTTTGGTATTGGCATAAGCATGGGCTCAGCACTTTTGTCAACAAAAGCCGCCGCCTGGCTGGCCAACCAAATTTCAACAAATCTTGGACTCAACGGAATGAGCCTTTTCCTCGTTTTTGCTATTCTGGCACTTTTTCTTATTGTTATTCATATTGGCTTTGCCAGTGCAACGGCAGTTGCATCTTCCATGATTCCAATTATGATTGCTATTCTGCAAAATCTCGATATGCCTTTACTTAATATTATTGGGGTAACAATGGTACTGCAATTTGTCGTAAGCTTCGGCTTTATCCTGCCCGTAAACTCGCCACAAGGAATTCTGGCATTTGCTACAGATACCTTCACAGCGAAGGACTGCATTAAGGTCGGGCTGCCAATTACAATCATCGGCTATCTTTTACTTTTGATTTTTTCACAAACCTATTGGAAAGCTCTTGGCATTTTCTAATAGAAAAATCAAGTATT
>JBAYAD010000152.1:0-6393 GCA_041669965.1 Selenomonadaceae bacterium | reverse complement strand
GGCTGTGGCTGTGGTTGTGAAGACGATGATGAAGATGTTCTCATTGCTAAGATTGTCAAGAATGAAGACGGCGAAGAAGAATATATAGATCCTACAGATGAAGAATTCGAAGCTGTTCAGAAGGCATATGATGCGATTATGGACGAAGAAGAAGCAAAAGCGGAAGAAAAAGAATAGTATCTGAATATTGCTGTTACCTGTTATGCGGGTGACAGCTTTTTTGTGTTGTAATTTTTCGGGGTTTTTCGTATAATAAAATGATACTTGAATGAGGAGATGTTTATTATTTTACCTGAATTGAAGGGGAATCGGCAGATATCTAAATGGGTTGTCATTGGAAGCGTGCTGTTTTTGGTTACAGTTATCTTTATTTATGGTTGTGTAAACAAAGACAATGTGCATAATGTTATAGAAACTGCTGGAAGCAGTGCAAAAGTGCACATTCGTGTAAAACCGGGTATGGCAGCTGGACAAATCGGTGAGATGCTGCAGGAACATCAGGTCATTAGCAGCAAATATACGTTTTGGTTTATGGCAAAACTAAATGGAGTCGACAGCAAATTCAAGACAGGTGACTATGTATTTGCTCATCATATGGATAGCCGTAAGGTACTTACAATGCTTGTAGAGGGGAAGACATCAACGCTTCAGGTTACTATACCAGAAGGCTATGATGTTCGTCAGATTGCGCAGCTGTTGGATGATGATGGTGTTGTTCATAAAAAAGATTTTTTAGAAGCAGCAAAAAAATTTGCACCATATGATTATATGATCGCAAATTCAAAGGCGAATTATCGTGCGGAAGGTTTTTTGTTTCCGGACACCTATGAAATCGGTAAAGATTTTTCATCGAAAGATATTCTGGAACTTATGGCAAAGCAGTTTGACCAGAAACTTACAGTTGAAATGCGAGAAAAGGCGGCAGAGATGAATTTATCAATCTATGATCTTGTAACGATTGCATCTCTTGTTGAAAAAGAAGCGAAATTTGATGAAGATCGTCCGATTATTGCACAAGTGTTTTTTAGTCGTCTGCGTATTGGGATGCCGTTGCAGTCGGATACAACAATACAGTATCTTCTTGATAAACCAAAAGTAAATGTGACTATGCAGGATATAAAGATGGAATCACCATATAACACGTATCAAAATGAAGGCTTACCACCGGGACCGATTGCTAATCCGGGAATTGCTTCAATAAAAGCAGTACTTCATCCGGCAGATACGGACTATCTTTATTTTGTTGCAGATAGCGAAGGGCACAATCACTACAGCAAAACATATGTAGGTCATTTATCAGAAGTAGATAAGGTGGAGTAAATGGAAGTATTATTAGGAGAGATGGAAGAGTATGCTGAGGAGCATCATATTCCAATTATAAATAAAAAGGGCAGGGGTGTGCTTGTTGAGACGGTTAGTGAGGTTCAACCACAGCGTGTACTTGAAATAGGAACCGCAATTGGTTATTCATCGTTGCTTATAGCGCAGGAAGCAGCGTGCGATGCTGCGATTGTAACCTTGGAACTTGATGAAGAACGTGCAGCAACTGCTCTTGATTTTATTGCACGTTCGCCATTTTCGACGCAAATTCATATTTTGCTTGGTGATGCTGGTGAAACTCTTGTTGGATTACAGGGCCCATTTGATCTTGTATTTATTGATGCAGCAAAAGGACAGTATCCGGATTATTTTCGCAAGGTATTGCCGATTTTGTCAGAGACAGGTGTTATTATTGCGGATAATGTTCTTTTTCGTGGCTATGTTCGTGGGACAGAGGAATCACCGCGCCGTTATAAGACAATTGTGAAGCGACTCAGAGAGTATATAGAAATGGTAGAGAAGGCTCCGGGATTTACAACGGAAATTTATGAAAATGGAGATGGTTTGGCTGTTTCCAAGAGGAGAAAGAATGAATGATTAAAAAACCAGAACTACTTGCGCCGGCAGGGACTCCGGAAAAATTGAAGATGGCTCTTCTCTATGGTGCGGACGCAGTCTATCTTGGAGGCAAAGCTTTTGGACTGCGTGCCTTTGGTGGTAATTTTGGACAAGAAGAGCTCAAAGAAGGTGTAGTATTTGCTCATAGTCTGGGGAAAAAAGTATATGTGACTGTAAATATTTTTCCGCATAACAGCGATTTGGTAATGTTGCCTGAATACTTGAGATATCTTTATGAGATACATGTAGACGCATTACTTGTTGCTGATTTTGGTGTTTTTGATATGGCACAGGAAATTATACCAGATATGGAACTGCATATTAGTACACAGGCGAATAATACGAACTGGGCGGCAGTGAATGCATGGCAAAAGCTTGGAGCGAAGCGTATTGTATTGGCGAGGGAAATGTCACTAGCAGAAATCCGTGAAATTCGTCAGAAATGTTCAGCAGATATCGAGATGTTTGTCCATGGAGCAATGTGCATCTCTTATTCAGGCCGCTGTCTCATGAGCAATTACTTTACAGGCCGCGATGCAAATCGTGGCAGCTGTGCACAGCCTTGCCGTTGGAAATACAGCCTTGTTGAGGAAAAACGCCCAGGGCGGTATTTTCCGGTTGAAGAAGATGAACGCGGCACTTATATATTCAATTCAAAAGATATGTGTCTTTTGCCGCATATTGCTGATGTCATTGCCAGCGGTGTAGACAGCCTGAAAATCGAAGGCCGAATGAAAAGTGTCCACTATGCAGCAAGTATTGTTAAAGCATACCGAGCGGCGATTGACAGTTATTGTGATGATCCTGAACATTTTTCGCTGCAGCCGCAATGGCTGGCTGAACTGGATAAGGTATCTCATCGCGCTTATACGACTGGCTTTTATTTTAATAAACCGACACAGAATGATCAAATTTATGAAAATTCTTCGTATCAGCAGACTTCGGATTTTATTGGACTTGTAATTAGATATGATGATGAGACGGGGTATGCGACAGTTGAGCAGCGCAACAATATGAAGCTGGGACAGGAAATTGAAGTATTTCAACCGACAGAACCACTTTTTCGTCAAAAGATCAGGGATATGCTGGATGAGAATGGTACAGCTATCGATGTAGCGCCACATGCACAACAAATTGTCAGAATTCGTATGGAACAGCCTGTAGAGGAAAATGCTATTCTTCGACGGGATGCAGAATAAAATATTTTTAAAGGCGGTGTTTTATAATGCGGCAGGATTTGATGAGATACTTTGGCAGGGCTTCGGGCAGTGTACAGGGAGTTGGATTTCGTTATTTTGTACAAAAAAATGCGATGGATATGAATGTAACGGGCTGGGTTCGCAATATGGAGGATAGTACGGTTACGATGGAATTACAGGGGACGGAGGCAGATATTAATGTCCTTACAAAGCGCATTCGGGCCGGGTCGTTTTTTATCAAGGTCAGGGAACTTGTATTGAAAAAGATTGAAGTTATTGCAGATGATGAGGGATTCAGCATTCGTAACTGAAGTAATATGTATGAGTATAAAGGCGATCTTAGAAAGGGGACGTATTTTTATTGAAAAAAATTCTTGTATTACATGGACCTAATTTGAATTTGCTTGGCACACGTGAACCGGAAATATATGGATCGATAACATTGGATAATATTAATGAAATGTTAAAAAAACGTGCGGATGAGGCCATTATCGGGGTGGATTTTTTACAGTCGAATCATGAAGGCGTTTTGATAGATGAGATACAGCAGGCATATGGTAAAGGCTATAGTTTTATCATTCTAAATGCGGCAGCTTTTACACATTACAGTATTGCAATACGCGATGCACTTGCAGCGACCAGCGTTCCGGCAATTGAAGTGCATTTATCAAATGTACATAAGCGTGAGGATTTCCGTCATCATTCAGTGATAGCGCCAGTAGTCATGGGCCAGATTTGTGGCTTTGGTCCAGACAGCTATATAGCTGCGCTTGAGGTCGTACTGCGTAAAATGAAATAAGGAGGTTTTTTTGTGTATACACGAATAGCAAGACTACAGGGCTTTTTAAAAGAAAAAATGCTGGATGCTGTTGTAATTAATAAACAGGAAAACTTACAGTACTTTAGCGGCTTTACGGGTGATGATACAATACTTGTTGTTTCTGCTGAGGAAGCGAAGCTCATTACGGATTTTCGGTATGTTGAGCAAGCTGGTCAGCAGGCAAAACAATTTACGATTGTTGAGCAAATACATGGACTGCTAAAAAAGACTGCTGAGGTTTTACAGAAAGCCGGAGCAAAAAGAATTGGATTTGAGGGTAATGCTCTTACCTATGATGACTTTACAGTACTACAGGGATTTTTGCCGGATGCTTCGCTTGATTTTTCGGTAAAACTTGATGTGCTGCGCATGGTCAAAGATGCAGATGAAATTAGCTGTATTAGGAAGGCCGTGTCGATTAGTGATGCAGCTTTTGAGCATATTCTTACATTCCTTCATCCTGGTATTCGGGAAATTGATGTAGCAGCTGAACTTGAAGATTATATGCGGAGGCTTGGTTCTGAACGTCCGGCCTTTACGACAATTGTTGCATCGGGCATACGGGGAAGCTTGCCTCATGGAGTTGCAACAGAAAAGTTGATTGTTAACGGAGAATTTGTTACAATGGATTACGGTGCAGTGTATAAAGGATATCATTCTGATATTACACGGACCGTCTGTGTGGGGCATGCCAATGAGAAACAGCGTGAAATCTATGCGCTTGTTTTAAGAGCACAGCTTCTTGGAGTAGAAAATATTCAGGCTGGCATTGCAGGCAAGGCTGTTGATGCAAAAGTACGTGATTTGTTTGCGTTGGCAGGCTATGACAAATATTTTGGACATGGACTGGGACACAGCTTAGGCCTTGAGATCCATGAAGAGCCCCGGCTTTCGCCATCAAGTACATGTGAGGAACTTATTCCCGGTATGTTAATTACGATTGAACCAGGGCTCTATTTGCCAGGTTGGGGCGGTTTGCGGATTGAGGATACTGTTTTGGTTACTGCTGAAGGCGGTGAGCCGCTGACACAGAGCAGTAAAAAGTTAATAGAATTATACAAATAAATTTCCAATAGGATTAATGGAGGGCGTAATTTAATGATTTCTAGTACAGATTTTCGTACAGGTTTGACCATTGAATATGATAATGGGGTATGGCAGATAGTTGAGTTTCAGCATGTAAAACCAGGTAAAGGGGCTGCGTTCGTTAGAACAAAGATTAAAAATGTTGAAACAGGTGCAGTTGTTGAACGGACATTTAATCCAAATGAAAAAATGCCTGCAGCACATATTGATTCACGTGAGATGCAATATCTCTATGAAACAGATGGTATTTACACTTTTATGGATAATGAAACATATGAACAGTCTGAGCTTTCTAAAGATCAGCTGGGTGATGCACTGAATTATCTCAAAGAAAATATGGATATTAATCTTCAGGTTTATAAAGAAAGAATTATTGGTCTTGCATTACCGAATTCTGTCAACTTGAAAGTAACTGAATGTGAACCGAGCGTTAAAGGGGATACAGCGACTGGTGCGACAAAGATGGCCACTGTAGAAACAGGCTACACGGTACGTGTTCCACTTTTTATCAATGAGGGCGATGTACTTCGTATTGATACGCGTACGGGCAATTACGTCGAAAGAGCATAAAGAGAAGTATAAAAATCCGCTGCGGGAGAGAAATCAGCAGCGGATTTTTTTTGTGGATTGCAGGAATTATGGGAAATGACCACGAATTTATTTTTTATAGTTAATAAACAGGCTGTATGTTTTTACAGGAGGGTGTATATTAAAAATTGTATATTCGTTACATGTTTGTTATAATCTAACTAACAAACAAATAACAAAAAAATAGAGGGGGGTTTTTTTATGGATAAAGTAGTAGAAAAGAAAGATGCAAACAATTCGTTAGGGTCGATTCGTATTGCGGATGAAGTCGTTAGCATTATTGCAGGCTTGGCAGCTACAGAGGTTGATGGTATTGCAGGTATGAGTGGCGGCCTTGTTGGTGGCATCGCAGAAATGCTTGGCAAGAAGAACTTTGCGAAGGGCGTTAAAGTTGAAGTTGGAGAACGCGAAGCGGCGGTAGATCTTTATATTATTGTGAAATATGGTGTACGGATTCCGGATGTAGCACTTGCTGTGCAGGAAAATGTAAAACAGGCTATTGAAACAATGACGGGACTTACGGTTGTAGAAGTAAATATTCATGTACAAGGTGTTGGATTTCCTGATGAATTAAAGAAGGAAGAAGAAGTCCGGGTTCGTTGACACGGGAAGAGGAATGAATATGGGGATCATAAATAGGTTTTTGTTATTTCTCTATACCATCAGTTTTGCTTTACTGTCTCTTGGAATCATTGTGGTTTGTTTACAAATCGTTCCAACACAGTATATTTGGAATGAATTTTTTTATTTAAGTGGAAGCTG